>NZ_JBNMHC010000425.1:0-1682 GCF_050872565.1 Butyricicoccus sp.
ACGCGATGTGTTTGCTGTTCCGGGAGATATTAACCGCCTGTCCAGCGCAGGATGCAATGCATTGATTCGGCAGGGCGCGGCGGAGCTGGTACAGGAACCGGCGGATATTTTGTCGCAGTATCAGCTGACGGATGCGCATACACAGCGAAAGCTGGAGCCGGTCGAACACACAGCACAGCCGCTCCCGAAGCAAGAGAACCGCAGAGAAATTGTCATGCGGCGGTTGGAAGGCTCCGAAGAGGAGTGTATCGTCTGGCGTGCGGTGCATGACGGATTAGAAACCGTCGATGCCATCGTAGAGAAAACCGGTCTGCCTGCCGCCAGTGTGCTGACAGCACTGACGATGCTGGAGGTTGGGCAGTATGTCGCCGCGACCGAGAGCGGATATACGGCGGC
Organism: Butyricicoccus sp.; assembly: GCF_050872565.1. Classification (GTDB taxonomy): domain Bacteria; phylum Bacillota; class Clostridia; order Oscillospirales; family Butyricicoccaceae; genus Butyricicoccus_A. Next base: position 397 of record NZ_JBNMHC010000425.1, read on the forward strand.
AGCCGATGTAGAAGCATAGAAAGCAATCACCATTGATCGAATAGAGATGAGAAACCGTCTGCCGACAGCGGCAGCGGCACAGGAGGAATGACAGATATGTCAAAACTTGTCATCGTGGAGTCTCCGGCGAAGGCAAAGACCATTGGAAAGTACTTAGGTACAGACTATGTGGTAAAGGCTTCCATGGGACATCTGCGGGATCTGCCAAAGAAAAAGATGAGCGTGGACATTGAGCATGATTTTAAGCCGGTGTACATGCCGATTGAAGGCAAAGAAAAGCTGATTGAAGAATTGCGCGAAGAGATAGATAACAGTGATTTCGTCTATCTTGCAACTGACCCGGACCGAGAAGGCGAAGCGATTTCTTGGCACTTGAAGGAACTGTTTCATCTGAGCGATTCGTTCAGCAAGCGCGTCACATTTAATGAGATTACCAAGCACGCCGTACAGGACGGCATTGCGCATCCGCGCGATATTGATCTAGATCTGGTCGATGCTCAGCAGGCACGCCGTATTTTGGATCGTATTGTGGGCTATGAGCTGTCGCCGTTTCTGTGGCGGAAGGTCAAGCGCGGCCTGTCTGCCGGACGTGTGCAGTCGGTAGCGACGCGCATGGTCGTGGATCGAGAGATGGAGATCCGTGCCTTTGTGCCGGAGGAATATTGGTCTCTCGAAGCGGAATTAAAGACCCAAGAGGGCGGCGTGTTTACCGCGGCGTTTTACGGTGACGGCACCGGCAAAGTAGAGCTGAAAACCGAAGAACAGACCATGCACATCATGGAAGCTGTAACGGACAAGCCGTTTACTGTCGGCAAAGTCAAGCGCGGCAAAAAGCGCAAGAGACCGGCACCACCATTTATCACGTCGACGCTGCAGCAGGAAGCCAGCCGTAAGCTGAGCTTTGTGCCGCGCCGCACGATGGCAATTGCCCAGCAGTTGTATGAAGGCATTGAAATCGGCGAGCAGGGTCTGACTGGTCTTATCACGTATATGCGTACCGACTCTCTGCGTCTGTCAGAAGAAGCGCAGGCGGCAGCGAAAGAATATATTCTCGGCCGCTACGGTGCGGAGTACTATCCGGAAAAGCCGCGCGTATTCCGCGCGAAGAGCAATGCGCAGGATGCGCACGAAGCAATTCGACCGACCAATGTACAGCTGATTCCGGACGAAATCAAGGAATATCTGACACCGGAGCAGTACAAGCTGTACAAGCTGATTTGGAGCCGTTTTGTCGCATGTCAGATGGCGGATGCCATCATGGACACGGTGTCTGCGGATATTGTATC
>NZ_JBNMHC010000426.1:0-1675 GCF_050872565.1 Butyricicoccus sp.
ACGATACGTGAGATCCTCCAGGTTTCCAATCGGTGTTGCCACCAAATAAAGCGTTCCTGCCATTAAAATTCCTCCCTGTGATAGATCGTTCGGTATTCCTTCGTGTGTTCGCCGTTTTCTCCGCAGACGAGCAGCGGCGGCAAAATCTGTACGCCCGGTGCACTGCCGCGCCGTGCTTCGATCAGCACCGCCGATGGCACAGCTGTTGCCTGCTGATGGACAAATCGCATTCGTTTGGGTTCCAACTGCCGTGCTTTCATCTGAGAAATCAATTCACAAACGCGTTCCGGCCGATAGACAAACGCAACTCTTCCGCCAAATTTGACGAGATAAGCGGCTGCCTGTACGGCATCTGCCGCCGTCCCGCAGCTGTCCTGCCGCGCCGTACTTTTGTTGATATTTTTGGCAGAAAATCCGCTGTTTTGCGCAAAATATGGCGGATTACATACCACATAATCAAAGCTGCCCGTTGGAAATAGGGCTTTGCACTGCTTCATGTCACCGCATTGTACCTGCATACGCTGTTCCAGCTGATTATGCCGGATATTTTCCTGTGCCAAGGCAGCGACTTCCGGCTGAATTTCCAATCCAGTGACCGTGATATGGGGATGTCGTGCGCACAACAGCACACTGAGTGCGCCATTGCCGCAGCCCAAATCCATAACTTTGCCCCGCGCAGGCGGACAAGCGAAATCGGACAGAAGCATGGTGTCCTGTCCCAATTTAAAAAAGCGGTCATCTTGTATCAGCGAAAATCCGCCCCATAATTTGTCTATCCGGCGCATAGGCAGCTCCTTTTAGATAACAATTCGTATAATAAATTATTGATTATCCTATATGTACCATATTTAACGCTTCATGTTCCCAACCACGGTCGGATTCCGGATCCGGCTCGTCTTCCAGAAGATTAAATGCCGCCATACCGTATTCGTCGCGCATGGCAAGCAGCTCTTCGTAATAAGCGCGGCCGTCCGGCTCGTCGATATAGGGAATCTGCTCTCGCGGCAGATCAGCATTGACCGCCGCAATGATTTCATTTTTCTCGGAAACAAACAATGCCATGTTGAAACTCCTTGTTTGAGATTGATACGACTATCTCGCCTTACGCAGTGACAGAGAGGGCTTATCCGATAAACTCTCTCAGATTTGCCTGATGCAGAATTTGTAAATTGCTTCGCCCTCTCAGTCATTTGCTTTGCAAATGCCAGCTCTCCCAAAGGGAGAGCCAAGAATTCAGCGCGAAACAACAACTATTTGTATAATATAATTAAAATTATATCAAAAGTTATCCTTTATTTTCTTCCACTCTGCCACAGCCAGCTCATCGCAGCGGTTATTATTCTCGTTTTGTGCATGTCCCTTGACCCAATGGAATGTCACGTCGTGTACATCCAGCAGATCGAGCAGGCGTTCCCACAAATCCGGATTTTTCGCCGGTTCTTTTGGCGTGCGCATCCAATTCTTAGACCGCCATTTGACCGCCCAGCCCTTTTGAATGGCATCAATGACATATTTACTGTCAGAATACAAATCAACGGTACACGGCGTTTTGAGCGCTTCCAATGCGGTAATCACACCGAGAAGCTCCATGCGGTTATTGGTCGTATTGGGAAATCCCTTGCTGATTTCCTTTCGATGTTCTCCGTATTGCAGGATAATACCGAAGCCGCCTGGC
>NZ_JBNMHC010000427.1:0-1674 GCF_050872565.1 Butyricicoccus sp.
CCCGGCTCTGCTTTATACTTTCTCTTATATCGAAAGTCCATCAGTGTGGACAAATTGTCATCTACCTGAAAGACAACGGAGCCACCGCGGCCGCCGTCGCCGCCGTCCGGGCCGCCGGATGCAACATACTTTTCACGGTGGAATGAAACCTTGCCGTCTCCGCCCTTGCCGGACTGGATCCAGATTTTGGCTGTATCAATAAACTGTGGCATGTGGGTACTCCTTTCCCTATCCGTTATAGAAAAAGCACCTCAGACGGACTGCCCGAGGTGCCTTTTGCAATCAAATATCTTACTGCTCGATTTCGTAAACAGAAACCTGCTTGCGGTCGCGACCCAGACGCTCAAAGCGAACTACGCCGGAAACCTTTGCATAAAGGGTGTCGTCGGAACCAATGCCAACGTTTACGCCCGGATGGATGTGAGTGCCGCGCTGGCGAACCAGAATGTTGCCTGCCGGTACAACCTGACCATCAGCACGCTTAACGCCAAGTCTCTTGGACTCGGAATCACGGCCGTTCTTGGTAGAACCTACGCCCTTTTTATGAGCGAAAAACTGTAAGCTGATCTGAAGCATGACTTACACCTCCATTACTTCGATAAAATCCTGATAACGTACCTTGAGATTGATAAAATACAGCATCAAGGCACTAAGTGCGTTCTGCGCCTGCGTCTCCTCCGCTTCTTCCAAATCTTTTGGAAGCTCGATGCGGATGCGAGCGTTCTCTTCGTCGACTTCTGTCCGGATCGCTAGACCCATTACATCCTCGAGCAGACAGCTCGTGAGATCCAGATTCGCAGATACCGCCGCACAGACAATGTCTTCTCCTTCTTCTGCATAACCTGCATGTTCGGAGACTTCCACTGCATCAATGCGGCTGCCTGTTAAATAAAAACGGGCGGTAGTCATCTCTTACGCGTTGATAGCGCCGATGGTTACCTTGGTGTACGGCTGTCTGTGGCCCTGCTTACGACGGTAGCCCTTCTTCGGCTTCATCTTGTAGACGATAACCTTCTTCTGCTTGCCAGTCTTCTCAACAGTACCAGCTACGGTAGCGCCTTCAACATACGGAGCGCCAACCTTCAGCTCAGCACCTTCGCCAACTGCCAGAACCTTGTCGAATGTAACGGAAGCGCCGTCTTCAACGCCGAGCTTCTCAACGTAGATTACGTCACCTTCGGATACCTTGTACTGCTTGCCACCGGTTACAATAATTGCATACATTGCGGTAGCACCTCTCTTTCTATAATAGAGTCACGCTCTCACGGGGGATGTCTTGTCTCAGACATACTTCACCAACCCGGTCAATGCGGCTTCTTGTATGTTACCATATCCCGTCCATGCTGTCAACAATCTTTTTGTTTTTGCTTGTCAAAATTCCGCAGCATTTTGGGGATGTTTGTGCACAGATTTGACAATTACTCCTCGATACCGTGATGCAGCTTGGCCGCCTTCAGGGTATTCTTCATCAGCATAGTGATGGTCATCGGGCCTACGCCGCCCGGAACCGGAGTCAGATACGATGCTTTTTCATTGACTTCATCAAAGGCAACGTCGCCGCACAGCTTGCCGTCCTTACGGTTCATGCCGACATCAATGACAACAGCGCCTTCCTTTACCATATCTGCGGTCACAAAGTCTGCCTTGCCGACAGCTGCCACCAGAATGTCTGCC
>NZ_JBNMHC010000428.1:0-1671 GCF_050872565.1 Butyricicoccus sp.
AGATCGGTACGGATGTCCGACTGTGCTGATCTCACTGGATGGCGACCATGGAAAAGGCTCTGGACGTTCCGTCAATGGCTTTAATCTGTTTGAAGCACTGGAACACAGTTCGCAATATCTGGAAAAATTCGGCGGACATGCCTTGGCGGCCGGATTGACCATTTCCCGAGACATGCTGCCAGCTTTCAAAAAGAGTATTTGTGCGTATGCCAAGCAAAACATCACGGAACAGGATTTAATGCCGGTCGTCAATATCGACTGCCTGATTTCTCCGGATGATATTACCATGGAATCCATTCGAGAGCTGGGGATTCTGGAACCGTATGGCATGGGAAATCGAGAACCGATTTTTGCGATTCGAGAGATGACCGTGGAAGAAATCACACCGATCTCCAGTGACAGGCATCTCAAAATGTCTTTGATAAAAGGCAATCGTCGGTTTACTGCCATGCTGTTTGGCACAGGCTCCGGCGGATGTCCTGTCGTACAAGGAGACATTGTAGACGCGGCATTTAGCTTGGAAATCAACCATTTCCGTAATCAGCAGACCATTCAGCTCATGCTCAAAGACATTCGATTGAGCGATTGCGAGTTGGAACGCGACCATTATTTCCTGTCTGTCTATTCACATTTTATCGATGGAGAAGCCTTGACAGACAATCAAGTCAACCAGATTTACCCTAATCGCCCGGATCTTGTGGCGGTATGGCGACATATTATATCGCAGGCGGAGAACAAAAAGCTGACAGCGCCGTATAATACGCTGTCACGGAGAATTTCTTATGAATCCAGACGGCTGGTCAACATCGGCAAGCTGTTTGTCTGTTTGGATGTATTCTCAGAGAGCCGTTTGCTAAATTACCATTTCAAAAACAACCTGTTGTACATTCGGATTTTACCGTTTCAGGGAAAAGCAGATATTACCAAGTCGGTCGTATTGGCGACCTTGAAGCATAGAAAACAACAAAACGCGGCTGAAAATCAGCTGAGTTGACCGGGGAGTGAGCATATGGATATTCAAAACAAGATTGATTTTTTATTACAACGTGTAGAAAAGCAGACACCGAATGCAGATGTCAATAAAATCCGCCGCGCATACGAGTGCGCCAACAAGGCACATGACGGCCAGAAGCGGAAAAATGGCGATCCGTATATCATTCATCCGGTCTCTGTAGCAGAAATTATCGTGGAGATGGGTCTGGATACCGATTCCATCTGTGCGGGCCTCTTGCATGACTGTATTGAGGATACTGCGTTCGGATACGATGAAATCAAGGAACAGTTCGGTGAATCGGTAGCAGATTTGGTCAACGGCGTTACGCGCTTGGGACAGCTGCATTATTCTAAGGCGCAGGAACAGGTTGAAGATCTGCGCAAGATGCTGATCGCCATGGCAAAGGATATTCGTGTCATTCTGATTAAGCTGGCAGACCGTCTGCACAATATGCGCACGATGCAGTATATGACAGTGGAAAAGCAGCGTTCCAAGTCGTTGGAGACGATGGAAATCTATGCGCCGATTGCGCACCGCTTGGGTATGCAGCGCGTCAAATGGGAGCTGGAAGATCTGTCGCTCAAATATTTGGATCCAATTGGCTATAAGGAAATTGTAGACGGCTTGGAGCGGCAGCGTCCGGAGCTGGAAGAGATGCTCGACCGCATCAAAAAGAC
>NZ_JBNMHC010000429.1:0-1667 GCF_050872565.1 Butyricicoccus sp.
GGCGAAATGCTGGCAACGGATATGTCCGGCGATGACATGACGGTGTATGCGATGAATGAAATCGGCCGCTTTACACCGAAAGAAGTGCTGCTCAATCCGGCTGCGGCAGATGATGGCGCATTGATTGACTTTTTGCACGAACACATGGATTCTGGCTTGGAGCGCATGACAGACGAGCAGTATGAATATGCGGCGTGTGAGCAGCTTGTCCGCAGACAGTTTGCGGCAAGTATCGAAGCGGAGACGATTGCGGATCATCCGATGATTGTGTGTGCTGTCGGCGCGCTGCTGCGGTATCTGATGGATACCCAGCAGTCGAATTTATCCAACTTAGATACACTGCAGCTGTATTATCAGGGACAGTATCTGGAATTGGATCTCAACGCCAGACGCAATCTGGAATTGTTTGAGACCATGCGCACCAAGGAAAAGCGCGGTTCGCTGTTGTGGGTGCTCGATCACACCAAGACGGCAATGGGAGCGCGTATGCTGCGTCAGTGGATGAGCAAGCCGCTTCGCAGTCCGAATCAGATTCTCCAGAGACAAAAAGCCGTCGGAGAGCTGAAAGACGATTTGGTTCGCCGCACGGCTTTGACAGATGAGCTGCGCCAGATGTTCGATATTGAGCGTCTGATCGGCCGCATTGTCTATGGAACTGCCAATTGTCGAGATATGCGAAGCATGTTCGCTACGTTGGAACATGTGCCGGAAATTCGGATTCAATTGGCTCAGTGCCAGTCTTCCATGCTGCAAGTGCTGTGCGAATCGATGGATGAGCTGCAAGATGTCAAGCAGTTGATTGAGGCGGCGATTGTCGAAGACCCACCGTTTTCTCTGCGTGAAGGCGGTTTTATTCAGGAAGGCTACAGCGAAGAGCTGGACAAGCTGCGCGATATTGCATCGGGCGGCAAAGGCTCGATTGCGGCGATTGAAGAGCGAGAACGCGAGGCAACCGGCATTACAAAGCTGAAAGTTGGGTATAATCGCGTCTTTGGCTATTATATTGAGGTCGCACGGTCTCTGGCGGACAAGGTTCCGGCACATTATGTGCGCAAGCAGACGCTTGCCAATGCAGAGCGATACATTACAGATGAACTCAAGCAGTACGAAAATACGGTTTTGCAGGCGCAGGAGCGCATTACCGATCTGGAATATCAGCTGTTTACAGAGGTGCGCGAACAGATTTCTGCCGCTGTGCATCGCATCCAGATTACCGCACAGACGTTGGCACAGACCGATGTGCTGTGCTCACTGGCAGAAGTGGCGGATTTGTATCAGTATTGCTGTCCGGAAGTCGAATACTCTCCGGTTATCGACATCAAAGAAGGCAGACATCCGGTCGTTGAGCGAATGCTGCGCGATACGATGTTTATCGCCAATGATACCCTGCTCGATGATAAGGCCAATCGCATTGCGGTAATTACCGGCCCGAATATGGCGGGTAAGTCGACGTATATGCGTCAAGTCGCGTTGATTACGATTATGGCGCAGATGGGATCATTTGTTCCGGCGAAGTCTGCTCGTATTGGTATCGCTGACCGCGTGTTCACCCGCGTCGGCGCATCAGACGACTTGGCGAGCGGACAATCGACATTTATGGTCGAGATGAGTGAAGTTGCGGATATTTTGACTCATGCGACTCGATTCAGTTTGGTCATTCTCGATGA
>NZ_JBNMHC010000430.1:0-1658 GCF_050872565.1 Butyricicoccus sp.
AGATGGATTTATCTTGTTGATGCCTGCGATGACATACAAGAAGATTTTGCGTCCGGCAGCTACAATCCGGTGTTGCTGCGCTGGGAGATGACACAGCCGATTTTGCTGCCACCGGTTAAGGACGCTATGCAGCACACCTTGTTGCAATCGCTCGCGGCGGCATATCACGCATATATTTTATTGCATCCATTGCGCGATGCGGGGATTATAGAGAATATTTTGTGCCAAGGACTGCCTGAGGTGACACGGCTGGTCTTGGACGGCACATTTTCAAATCATGGAGGAAAGAACAGGCATGGATCCTTATAAGGTACTCGGCGTTTCGCCGTCTGCGTCAGAAGATGAGATTAAACGCGCCTATCGAGACTTGGCGCGGAAATATCATCCGGACAATTATATCAACAATCCGTTGGCGGATTTGGCAAAAGAAAAGATGCAGGAAATCAATGACGCCTACGACACAGTGATGAAACAGAGGCAGAATGGCGGCGGCAGCTCGTACACACGCAGTTCAAGCTCCGCCAACAGCGGCTATACCAATGGGTACAACAATGCCGGTGGCTATAACGGATATTCCTCCAGCTATACCGGATCCAACGCCGGTGTATACGTGCAGGTACGCAACGCAATTAACGTGGGCAATATTGGCATGGCAGAGGAGCTGCTGTCACGGATCTCCAATCGAGATGCAGAATGGCATTTTCTGCGCTCCAATATCTGCTATCGTAAGGGATGGTTTGACGAGGCAGTACAGGAAATCAATCAGGCGTGTGCGATGGCACCGAACAATATGGAGTATCGTCGGATGCAAAATGTCCTGAGCAACAGCTCTGCATATGGCGGCTATCGCCCGATGCAGCAAAATGATGCGGCAGACTGCTGTATGCAGCTCGCGTGTCTAAACTGCCTGTGCAGCTGTTGTGGAGGCGGCAGCTGTTAAAGAAAACGAGGCGAGAAAACCATGGAAAAACACAACAATACATTGACATTCTGCGCGATGATGGTTGCGCTCAGTGTGGTCGTGATGCTGCTCGGCTCGTTGCTGCCGGGAATGCGCCTGACAGTGGCTGCGCTTGCGGGCGTGATTGCGGTGCTCGCTGTGATACGCGGCAACTTAGGCTATGGCGTTCTCACAGTACTTGCTACCGCGATCCTGTCATTTTTGCTGCTTCCATCGAAAGAGGTTGCGCTGATTTATGCGGCATTTTTTGGTCCGTATACCATTGTAAAAAATCTCATCGAGCGCATTCACCGTCAGCCTGTCGAATGGGTTCTCAAACTGCTGTTTTGCGGTGTGATGACGATTTTGCTGCTTGTTGTGTCCAGCTCGCTGCTAAATCTTGTACCAGTTGTGCTGGCACAGCATACATGGATGCTTCTGCCAATCATCTTGGTTGTTTTCGTTTTGTATGACATTGCATTTTCCAAAGTCATTGCATATTTATTTGAACGCATACGATGGTAAAATTGCACAAGAATATAAATTTGATTGAAAAATATTTGGATAATTATCATGAAAATGGCCCGTTTTGCTTGAACAAAAGCAAGGCGGGCTGTTACAATATACTAGAGAACCCTTTTCAAGCGTATAGCGAACAGAAAAAGGGACGCAAAAATCATCAAATAGGAGGAATTTCCTTGAAAAGCATGACTGGATA
>NZ_JBNMHC010000431.1:0-1655 GCF_050872565.1 Butyricicoccus sp.
GTTTCGATCTTCCGATGTAATATTGGCATTAAAACAAACCGCAGACATGGCTTCACCAACGAGAGCAGGCGTGTTGGGCATAACGCGAACCAGTTTTACCGGTTTTTCAAATCGGGCTTCGTTTGCGGCAAGGGTCTGTCCGGCAGCAATCATCACCACAATGGTTTCTGGCCGAATGACATCTCGAATTTCAGCAATGACCGTTTCATAGAGATACGGTTTCACGGAAAGTACAAGGACATCGGCTTGCGCTGCCGCTGCTGCGTTGTCCTTCTGAATAGTTTGAATGCCAAATTCTTCTTTTAATGCATCCAGCTTAGGAGCAGATGGGTTGCTTGCCAAAACACAATTTGGCGCAGCAAGGCCAGATGAGAGAATACCGCCGATCATTGCTTTTGCCATGTTTCCGGCGCCAATAAATGCATAATGTGTACTCATATAGATTCCTCCATGGTTTGAATTGTCTGTGCGATGTGCTGACACAGATCCTGTGTAGCGTGCGGTTTTGCGATAGCTTGGATGCTTTCCTGCAAGCGATCGATTCGTCCCGGACACTGAAATAGTAAATGCATGGCATCAGAAATCTGCCATGTCTTGGTAATATAAATCGCTGCACCGTTGGCTTGCAGAAATTCTACATTGCGGTCTTCTACACCAGGAAGCGGATGAATCATCAACATCGGCAAGCCCTTTGCCAGAGATTCACTGGTTGTAATTCCGCCGGGCTTGCTCAGCAGACAATCTGCTGCATCCATGATTTCATCGACGTTGCTCACGTAGCCAAATACTTTCATGGTATTATGTGTCTGCAAAGCTTGGACTTTTTCCAAGAGCTTTTCATTTTTACCGCAGATTACGATAATTTGTACGTCAAAAGGTAATTCTTCAATGGATGCGATATATTCCGGCAAATCACCGAATCCCATGCCGCCGCTCATAATTAAAATGGTCGGCAGTGTTTCATGCAATCCGAATTTTTGTCGCATTTCCAGCTTGTCATGCTTTTCTTGGAATTGTTTGCGAATCGGGATGCCGAATGGCAAAACGCGGGAAAAATCAATGCCGCGGCGGGAAAATTGTGGTTGTAAATATTCACTGGGCGCAACGATATACTCGAAATATTCAACATCTTCCCAATAATTTTGCACGGTAAAGTCAGTAATGATACCGTAGCAAGGACAGGTAATGGCACCATGTTCTTTGAGCAGATCAACAGCCTGTGCGGCGTAAACCATGGTGCACACAATGCAGTCTGGCGCATACGCATCAATGGCATGACGCAGCCGCGAAGCGAGAAAAGCATCTGCCAGCCGAGACGGCGTGTATTCGTTAAAGTCTTTTTCATCCTGCCACGTATAGGCGTTGGATGCCATATCATGAAAATGGGACAGAGTCTTCATAGAAAGAAAATATCCGCTCGCCGTTGCCTTTTTCAGATGTGGACTGATATATTCATACATGTCCAAAATTTCGCAGGAAGCGTCTGGATATTGTGCGGTAAAGCAATCAGAAATCGCTCCGGCAACAGCATTATGGCCATTGCCTAATGGTGCGGTGATAATCAGTAGTTTCATAGTAGTCTCCCTGTTATCTTGTAAGTATTCTACCTATAAGTATACGGCAGAGAGAGAGAAATGCAAGCCAATGAAACAAAA
>NZ_JBNMHC010000432.1:0-1650 GCF_050872565.1 Butyricicoccus sp.
GGACGTCAACATGCATATCTTGGAATCGACGTCGGTTCCATTTCCACCAAAGGTGTCATTATAGACAAGCAGAACAACATTCTGGCAAGTGGGTATATTTGGACGCAAGGTGATCCGATTGGCGCGGTAAAGAAACTGGTTGCCCTGCTGGAAAAGCAGTTCGACAAAGAGCAATATAAGGTCGTGGCAACCGGCACAACGGGCAGTGCGCGTAAGCTGGTTGGTGTTATCGTCGGCGCAACGATGGTAAAGAATGAGATTACCGCACATGCTGTCGGCACAACGACATTTTATCCAGAGGTACGCACCATTTTGGAGATCGGCGGTCAGGACTCGAAAATTATCTTGGTAGAAAACGGTGTGGCCGTTGACTATGCGATGAATACACTGTGTGCTGCCGGTACAGGAGCATTCTTGTCCAGCCAGGCAAAGCGTTTGGGTATCGAAGTAGAGGACATCGGCGATTACGCTCTGAAATCCAAGCACCCGACACAGATTGCTGCTCGCTGCACGGTATTCGCAGAAAGTGATCTGGTACATAAAATTCAGATGGGTCATCCGCGCGAAGATATTATTGCAGGCGTTTGTAATGCCGTTGCCGCAAACTATATGAACAATGTCGGCAAGGGCAAGAAAATTGCCAGCCCGGTTGTCTTTCAGGGCGGCGTTTCCAAGAACAAGGGCGTTGTCGCTGCCTTTGAGAAACTGCTTGGATGCGAGGTTATCGTAGATCCGAACGGTCATTTGATGGGTGCTCTCGGTGCAGCTATTCTGGCACGCAGAAGCAGCAAGCGTCAGGAATTTGACTTTGCGATGGAAGATATGGAATTCTATACCAGAGAGGCAAGCTGCGGTCGCTGTCCGAATAACTGCGAGATTATTTGTGTCTTCCGCGATGGCAAGCTGATTGACAGCTGGGGCAATCGCTGCGAGCGAGGCGAAGTAAAGCGATAAAATCGGAGGTGTACGATGATAGATACCATTCTGTTTGATATTGGAACGGTGCTGGTGGACTTTCAGTGGCGAGAGTATCTGTGCCGCATGATAGATGATCCGCACGAGCGCAAAGCCATTGATGATGTGATGTTCAAGAGCGGACTGTGGGACGAAGTAGACCGCGGCGTGTGGACGGAACAGCAGGTACTGGACGCGTTTTTTGCCCGAGTGCCGCAGTATCGAGAGGATATTCAGCGCATTTATGACAACATCGGTACGAGCTTAATCAAAAACGCGTATGCAGACGATTGGATTGACGAGATGAAAGCGCGAGGACTTCGTGTGCTGTTCCTGTCTAATTATGCGCGGTATATCATTGAAAAAGTACCGGAAAGCTTTAGCTTCTTGCAAAAGATGGATGGCGGTGTCTTTTCCTGTGATGTACATCTGCTCAAGCCGGATCCGGCGATTTATCAGACCTGCTTAGAGCAGTATCAATTGACAGCGGAGCATTGTCTGTTTATTGATGACAGAAAAGACAATTGCGAAGCGGCACAGCAGTTTGGGATTCATACCGTACATTTTCGCAGTTTTGAACAGGCGCACGCCGATGCGCAGCGTCTGCTCGAACAGGCATAATAAAAAGGCAGAGCATGGTGGATGCAATCACCGTGCTCTGCCTGATTTTTTGATAAAAATAAATTAGCCCTCTCC
>NZ_JBNMHC010000433.1:0-1645 GCF_050872565.1 Butyricicoccus sp.
AGCTGGGCGTCAAGCGCGTCATTATCGGCTCTGCGGCGGTGAAGAATCCGGAATTTGTCAAGGAAGCCTGCGAGAAATACGGTGATAAAATTGCTGTCGGCATTGATGCACTGCACGGCACCGTTCGTACCGAGGGCTGGATCAAGGACAGCGGCACGGATTACATTGCTTTTGCCAAGCTGATGGAGTCTTACGGCGTCCAGACCATCATCTTTACGGATATTGATAAGGACGGTATGCTGTCTGGCCCGAACTTTGCTCAGCTGCAGGCACTGCGCGATGCCGTTTCCTGCGGCATTGTGGCATCCGGCGGCGTTTCTACGCTGGAAGACATTGCAAAACTGCGCGATATGGGCATTGAAGAAGCCATTGCCGGTAAAGCCGTTTATACCGGTCAGCTGGATGTCAAGCAGGCAATTACTGTGGCAGCAGGGGAGGCGTAACGATGCTCGCAAAACGTATTATCCCTTGCTTGGATGTCAATGATGGCCGTGTGGTCAAGGGCGTCAACTTTGTCAATCTGCGCGATGCAGGCGATCCGGTAGAACTGGCAACCTTTTATTCGCAGCAGGGCGCGGATGAGATTGTCTTTTTGGACATTACAGCGACCTATGAGAACCGCCAGACCATTGCGGACGTAGTACGCCGCACCGCACAGCAGGTGTTTGTTCCGCTGACTGTCGGCGGCGGCATCCGCACAAGCGATGACTTTAAGGAACTGCTCCGCGCCGGTGCAGATAAGATTTCTGTCAACTCGGCGGCTGTGTCCAACAAGCAGCTCATTGCAGAGGCTGCACAGAAGTTCGGCAGCCAGTGTGTGGTTGTCGCGATTGACGCACGTGCTTGCACCGATTTGGAACAGTGTCCGAGCGGCTATGAGGTATATGTGGCAGGCGGCAGAAAGCCGACGGGTTTGGACGCTGTCGCATGGGCAAAGGAAGTCTATGCGCTGGGCGCAGGCGAAATTCTGCTGACTTCGATGGACAAGGACGGCACAAAATCCGGTTTTGAGCTGAATTTGACGGATATGGTCGCACAGTCTGTCGGCATTCCGGTCATTGCATCCGGCGGCTGCGGCAATTTGGAGCATTTTGCTGAAGTATTTGAAAAGACCGGTGCCGATGCGGCTCTGGCGGCTTCTCTGTTCCATTACGGAGAGCTGACAGTTCCGCAGGTAAAGGAATATCTGAACGGCAAGAACATTCCGGTAAGACTGTGAGGAAATACGATGAATTTAGATAAATTTTTCAAAAAAGGAGAGCTGATTCCGGTTATCTGTCAGGATGAGCGGAACAATGAAGTGCTCATGCTGGGCTATGCCAATAAGCAGGCTCTAGCAAACACCATGGAGACCGGCACCGCGTGGTTTTTCTCGCGCAGCCGTCAGAAGCTGTGGAACAAGGGCGAAACTTCGGGCAATTTCATTTTTGTCAGCGAGATTTTGACCGACTGCGATGATGATACACTCATTTATCGCGGTATTCCGAAGGGACCGACTTGCCACACCGGCAATCGCACCTGCTTCTATCAGGAACCAATCTGGAAAAAGCCAGAGGAATAAGAAAAAAGGCACGAGACCGCAAGCTGCGGCTTCGTGCCTTTGTTTTTGGAGTACATATGGGTCACCTCGTGAAAAGAATTGTGC
>NZ_JBNMHC010000434.1:0-1632 GCF_050872565.1 Butyricicoccus sp.
GCTGTCTGTTCGCTTCGGGTTGACAATAGCCACCGCATCTGGCAAATCGTCCTTACATTCATGATGGTCAGTCACAACGACTTTTAATCCAATTTCATTGGCATATGCGATTTCTTCTACCGCTGTGATGCCGGAATCCACAGTAATAACCATCGAGACGCCCGATTGCTTGAGCGACAGCAAAGCTGGTTTGTTCAGACCATATCCTTCGGTCAGACGATCCGGAATATAGTAGCTGCACGCAGCTCCTCTGCTCTTCAAATAACGAATGAGGACGCAGGTGGATGTGATTCCGTCCACATCATAGTCACCAAACACGGCAATGTGCTCGCCGTCTGCAATTGCGTTGTCAATCGCCTCTACTGCGCGATGCATATCAGGCAGCAAGAACGGATCATGCAGTCCGGACAAGTCATGACACAGAAAAGCCTGCGCTTTTTCCGGCGTGTCCAGTCCCCGTGCACACAGCACGGCTGCCGTCAGTGGTGCATAGCCGCAGATCTTTGTCAGACTGCGCACAGCGCCTATATCCGGCCGGGCAATGTTCCATTTTTTTGATTTCATTGCAACTCCTCTTTTATATTATTTTAATTCAAATAATAGTATAACAAAAAAACCGTCCGTTCACAAGATTTCAGAAGGAATTCCACCGACAATAGGGAAAATTTACCGTTTCTTCACGAATTGCCACCTGTCTCCAAGAAATGTAAAAAGAGAAGCAAATCCGCAAACAGATCTGCTCCTCTTTGCCAAGAGAATTTTTACTTCTTTTCCAAATATTTTTTCAGATATTTTCCCGTATACGATTGCTCGCACTCTGTGATTTCTTCCGGCGTACCTGTGCAGACAATACGTCCGCCGCCATCGCCGCCTTCCGGTCCCAGATCAATAATATGGTCTGCGACTTTAATGACATCCAGATTATGTTCAATGACGACGACAGTGTTGCCGCCATCCACCAATTTTTGCAGCACATCCAGCAAACGATGGACATCTGCCGTGTGCAGACCGGTTGTCGGCTCATCTAAAATATACATGGTGCGACCTGTCGAGCGCTTGGAGAGCTCTGTGGCGAGCTTGACACGCTGACTCTCACCACCGGACAATGTGGTAGAAGATTGACCAATCTTGACATAACCCAGTCCGACTTCTTGCAGCGTCAGCAGGCGTCTATGAATCTTGGGAACATTCTCAAAGAACGTAACCGCTTCATCGACCGTCATATCCAACACATCAGAAATATTCTTGCCCTTATAGCGTACTTCCAGCGTTTCTTTGTTATACCGCTTGCCCTTGCACACTTCGCACGGAACATATAAATCCGGCAGGAAGTGCATCTCAATCTTAATTAAGCCATCGCCGGTGCACGCTTCACAGCGTCCGCCCTTGACATTAAACGAGAACCTTCCCGGACCATAGGCACGCATTTTTGCATCTTGTGTCTGTGCAAACAGAGAGCGAATGTCGTTGAACAGTCCAGTATATGTTGCCGGATTAGAACGCGGCGTGCGGCCAATCGGCGACTGATCGATGTCAATCACCTTGTCCAAATGCTCGAGTCCGATCACCTCGTCAAACGCACCCGGCTTGCATTTGGCACGATTCAGCTCTGCTGCCAGTTTTTTATAGAGA
>NZ_JBNMHC010000435.1:0-1631 GCF_050872565.1 Butyricicoccus sp.
GGCAGCTGCGGAAATTCTGTGGCATCTGATGCGACGAGATTGAACATTGCGCGGCCGCAGCGGATGGTCGTCAGCATTTCTGCGTTGGTTTCTACAGAGATGGTATCGTCTGGCAGTTTGCGGATCATGTCGCCGAACAGGCGTGCGTTGAGCACGGCGGAACCTGGTTCAGAAACAGTTGCCTGTACGGTCACGCGCACGCCCATAGACATATTGTATCCGCATAACGTCAGACCTCCGGTTGCGTCGGCGGTGATGAGCAGGCCTTCGAGCAGCGCGATGGAGCTTTTATTGCTGACTGCGCGGGATGCTGTTGTGATAGCTTCTTGAAGTGTAGATTTTTCACATGAGAATTGCATGGTGTTCCTCCTTAGTGAATAGTGATGAATAGATTCATATGTTGTTTCCTTGGATTTTTTGTTGTCTGATGTCTGATACAGCCAGCGAGATTTGGTATATATTCTATATAAAAAAGAATAGTATATTTAGTAATAGTAGTAGAGCAAAGGAAACTGTGGAAAACTGTGATTGTGCCCGAAATATGGGGGTTTTTCTGTCCACAGCCATGTGTGGATAAATAAGGCGCAATAGTGGATAATTTTTTTGCGTCTGAGTTATCCACAGAAAGATTTCCACAGTCCACAGGAACTTGTGGATAAAAATGCAAGACTTCTCCCATGGAAATGCGAGGATGTTTTTGCATAAATATTCACGCTGTATGTATATCCGATTATCCGCGAATGTTGGTTTTCAGCGTTTTGATGATGTTGTCCATCTCGCTGGTTTCTTTGAGATAGTTTTCGATTTTGTTGATGGAGTGCAGCACGGTCGTGTGGTCGCGCGAGAAGATTTTGCCGATTTCCGGCAGAGAATAGTCGGTCAGATCGCGGACAAGATACATAGCGACTTGTCGCGGCAGGACGAGATCCTTGGATCGGCCGCTGCCCTTGAGTTTTTCAACTGGGGTACAGTAATAGCGGGAGACTTCTCGCAGGATCATGTCCGGCGTCGGGTTAAGACCCGGATTTTCTTTAAAGATGTCCGCAACGGCTTCTTTTGCCAGTTCTATATCGATGGCGCGCTCCATGAGATCGTGCAGCGCTTTGATTTTTTTGACTGTGCCTTCGAGTTGACGCACATTGGATGTGATGGTCTTGGCGATGTAGTCTACGACATCTTCCGGCAATTGAACGCGCAGAGAATCTGCTTTGACGTGAATAATGGCCATGCGGGTTTCGTAGTCTGGCGGCTGAATGTCTGCCAGCAGTCCCCATTCAAATCGCGTCTTGAGACGGTCTTCCAGCGTGTGGATTTCTTTCGGCGGTCGGTCGGACGTCAAAACAATCTGTTTGTTGGCTTCGTATAGCGCATTAAATGTGTGGAAGAATTCTTCCTGTGTGCGGTCTTTGCCTGCGACAAATTGGATGTCGTCGACGAGCAGAAGATCAGCGAGCCGGTATTTGTCGCGGAATTCCTGCACCTGACCGGCGCCGATGGAGTTGACCAGTTCGTTGGTGAAATCTTCGCCCTTAATATAGATGATACGGAATGACGGGTGGTCGCGGCGCACAACATTGGCGATGGCGTACAGCAGATGCGTCTTGCCGAGGCCGGATTGTCCGTAGATAAAC
>NZ_JBNMHC010000436.1:0-1624 GCF_050872565.1 Butyricicoccus sp.
TGCCAAGGATTGGTGATGAAATTGTTAAAGTAGTTGTCTGCCGCAGCGGTTGCCGCGCCGTCTTTGATAAAGACAACCATATACTTGACAATCCATCCGCCGATTACACCGTAATACGGAACGATAATAATCGGGACGAGACACGTCAACAGGCCGATAAAGTGGAATTTCTTATTGAGCTTGTCATACGCACCGACAGCACTCAGGCGGGTGGAACGTCCCAGAGTGATCTCTGCTGTCATCAGAGAGTAACCGAAGGTCACCGCCAGAATGATATAAATGAGTAAGAATGTACCGCCGCCATATTTTGCTGCGAGGTACGGGAATCTCCAAAGATTGCCCAGACCAACAGCGGAACCTGCTGCTGCGAGGACAAAACCGATGCGGCTGGAGAAACTGCCGCGCTTTTTGTTCATGATAATACTCCCTTCTTTAAACTCCGTGTGCCCGTACAGGACACCAGTTATTCTTAATAGTTATACTATACTTGGCCGTAAAAAGAAAGAGAAAAGTTACAAATCAGGCGAAAAAATTCAAACTCTGTGCATAATGCCACAAAAAATTGGGGAAACTTTCCCTATCTGTAAGAAAAGGAGATAGTCTCATGTATGTGAAAGTCATTCGAGAGGGATGTATTGGATGCGGGCAGTGTGCGGAAATTTGTCCGCAGGTTTTTTGTCTGGCGGCGGACGGATTGGCGCGCGTCGAGCAGCAGCCGGAGTCTGGACTGGATGCGGTGGTGCAGATGGCGGCGGAGAGCTGTCCGGTCAGCGTCATTGAAGTAGAGGATGACTGATATTTATCCATAGAAAAAACAATAAAAGATATTGCGTTCTACCTGCTGTCTGTATTACAATAAGAATATCAAGCATGAGAATTTTAGGTTTGAAAATTGACAACTGAGGTGAATGAATCATGAATGAGAAACAGATGGCAGGATATGAAGCTGCAAAATATGTCAAGGACGGTATGCTGGTAGGTATTGGTACCGGTTCCACGGCATATTATCTGATTGAAAAGCTGGGTCAGCGCGTGAAGGAAGAGGGACTGAACATCAAGTGTGTCTCCACGTCTGATGCTTCCACTGAGCAGGCAAAGAGCTTGGGTATTCCACTGCTCGACACCAACGATGCACCGGAGCTGGACATCTGCATTGATGGCGTAGATGAAGTAGATCCGCAGTTCAACGGCATCAAGGGCGGCGGCGGTGCGCTGTTCCGCGAGAAGATTGTTGCACGCAGCGCAAAGTACAACATCTGGGTTTGCCACAGCGCAAAGCTGGTAGAAGAAATCGGCGATTTCGGTCTGCCGGTAGAGGTTCTGCCGTTTGGCTATAAGCATGTTGTCAAGAAGATGGAAGATGCAGGCTTTGAGCCGGTACTTCGTATGAACAAGGATGGTTCCATCTACGAGACCAACAACCATAACTATATTCTGGATACCAAGTACACCAACTCGAAGTTTGGTAAGGACTATGCAGCAATGGAAGCATTCCTCAAGGGCACCCTCGGTGTTCTGGAGACCGGCTTCTTCCTCAACTGCACCGACCTCATCATCTCCGCAGGCGCAGACGGTATCACCACGATTGAAAACCCGAACAAGTAATTGGGGAGAAATGATAGAA
>NZ_JBNMHC010000437.1:0-1607 GCF_050872565.1 Butyricicoccus sp.
GTATTCAGGGAAAGAGAGCAGCGATAAATGGTTGGATTTGCGGTTGTCCAACCGGCAATCACAACGGCACAAATACCAGCGAGACCTAATACGGTGTTGGTCACTGCGCCGGAGTCCAGCGTAGTCAGAGACAGACGCAGAATAGCAGATGCAGCGGCGCCCATGATTGCTACCATAACCCATGCGAAGAAATGACCGATGAACATACCGATAGCGGTAATAAAACCATACTTATAATTCTTAGCAAAACGGAACAGACCCATGTCGTTCAGACCAACATGCCATGCCAAGTTACACAGCCAAGCGAAGCAGGCAACATGGAAAATGGTGTACGGCTCTGCATTCGGATTTCCGCTGCCGCTGCCGACATTGCTGTTAAAAATTGCCCAAACGTCACCGAGAGAGTGAATCTCTACACCGGTAGCAGCTGCCAACTGCGGAAGAGCAATAAGGCCGCCGACAAAGAAAATACAAATCATCCAAGGAACACAGGTGCTTGCAAACTTTGCGCAGGCTTCAAAGCCGTTGGCTGCAATGAGCGTAACAACGATGCCGAGAATGACAACGATGGCGATAAAGCCAAGGCTGGTTGGATACCATTCGTGCTGGATCGGAATGCCGATAACTTCACGAATCGCTGTTGCAGATACGCAAACGCCAGAAGCGGCGAGTACGACAGAACACAAGGTCCATACTAAATTATAGAATTTCTGTGCATACGGGCCGAGAATTTTCTTTAAGTAACTGTACAGCGTCAGGCGGGTAGATGTACCCATCGTTGCTGTAAATACAGTGAATGACAACATGGCAAGCAGGTTGCCGATAATCAGACCAAGAATAATGGTCAGCGCGGAGCAACCCCAAGTAACAAGTGTTGCACCGATAACGAATTCTGTTGCAGCGATGTGCTCGCCGCCGTACAATCCAAAGAAGTTGCCAACACTAGACAAGCGCTTTTCGGATATAGGACGATCTACTTGCGGCACGGCACGCGGATCTAAATTTCTCATTTTTTCCTCCTCATCGACCGAAGAGTTTCTCTCTACTCTTTACTTTTTAAACTCTCTTCTGAACCGATCCCGCGGCAAAGTGATGACACAGCCGCGGGATCGACTGTTTTTTAGGACAAATAGGTATCAACAAATGCCTTTGTCTTTTCATACGCTGTCTTGACATTTTCGTCAACAGTCAGCTCATAATATTCCGGACGGAATACTTCAACAGCTGCCGGAATGGCTTCTGTATCAAAACCGCACGTTTTCAATGCGTCGGTCAGAGCCTTCTTGTCAATGCAGCCATCACCCGGCCACAGACGCTTGGCATCTGTGTTATACGGAGCACCTGCCGGCAGATCCTCAATATCATTCAGATGCAGATTGATAATTTTCTTGCCGTTGCACTTGGCAACGTCTTCGACATTGGAAGCCATTGCATGGAAGTGGTACAGATCAATAGCAATACCCACGCTGTCGCGGTTGATGGTTTGCACGATGTCATAGGCTGTTTCAAAGCGATTGATGGTAAATGCACCGGAGCCGATAAACTCCAGAGCAAGGGAAATACCATGCGGCTCGCAAAGATCTGCCATTTGGTTAATCATCTCGACA
>NZ_JBNMHC010000438.1:0-1606 GCF_050872565.1 Butyricicoccus sp.
AGAGAAGCCCGATGATCCTTCCGGTCATCATGGAAATTTAAATTTCGCTAGCTTTATCCAAATAAAAAACGATGCGCTGATGCTGTCTGCTGTGGACGGTATCAGCGCTTTTATGTTATACTATACATGGTTTCAATTGGTAACAAGAGAGGGGATACACGATGACAATACAAATGGGTATTCTGGGAACAGGACAGATTTCTTCCGCCCTTGTCACAGGTTTTTGCACGGATGATGCATCCAAGCAAAAGCTGCATATTTATCTTTCGCCGCGCAATGCACAAAAAGCGGCGGCACTGGCGCAGCAATTTCCGGAGCAGGTGACCGTGTGTGCTTCCAATCAGGAAGTACTGGATCAGGCAAAAGATTGGGTGATCTTGGCACTGCTGCCGCGGGATACCCAGCGCGTGATACAAGAGCTGCATTTTGCACCGGAGCAGAATATTTTGTCGCTGATTAGCGACCATCCCATGCACGACATTCTCCGCTGGACGGGAACAAAGGCAAAAGCCATTCGCATGGTGCCGCTGCCGTTTGCCGCGATGCATATCGGGCCGATTGCCTATTGTCCGGCCGATGCAGAGATTCGAGATCTGTTTGCTCCATTAGGACAGCTGATAGAGCTGCCGGATGAGCAGGCACTCAACACGATATTGACGCTGACCTCGCTCATGAGTCCGTTTTATTTGCTCATTCATCATGCGGCGGAGTGGGGAAAACAAAACGGTATGACAGATCGCGCCGCTGTCGATTATATGACATCGTTTTTTGAAGCACTGTCTGTCATGGCGCGGCAGGCGCCGGATAACGCTACGGTTGCCGAACTGTGCTATGATACGACCAAAGGCGGACTCAATGAGAGTGCCTATCGGTATATCACTCAACAAGGCGGCTATGACATTTGGATGCAGGCGTTGGAGCAGGTCAAGCAGCGGCTGCAAAAGTAGGAGAGACAAGTTTAGTCTGTGCGAGCAGGCAAACAAAAACGCCAGAGCCGGAAATTTTCCGGTTCTGGCGTTTGCTTTATTCTGCCTGTGTTTCTTCTTACTTGGGGGCATTGCGCAGGAACTCACTGATGTTGAGTCCGGCGATGGCACCATCTGCCACTGCCTTGGCAATTTGCAGGACACCGCCGACACAGTCGCCAGCGGCGAACAGACCGGGAACATTAGTCTGATAGCTGCGGTCTACCTTGACATCAGAGCCGTCCATGATGACACCCATGCGTCCGGCAAAATCTGCCGCGGAAGCAACGCCCTGTGCCAAGAACAAGCCGTCAATCGGATACAGCTGCTTTTCGGTCTGCACACCGGACAGCATACCAAAATCATCCGTGCGCAGTTCGGTAATCGGTTCTGTGATAATCGGAATGTCCGAAGGGATGTTTTTCGTCGTGATGGTTGCGCCGTTGGTAAACAGGCGAAGATTCTCTGTCAGCGGGCGTAAATGCTCCAGCTCGGCAACCGCATGATCGCCGCTGCCGACGACAGCGAGCGAGCGTCCGCGCATCAGGAAGCCGTCGCACTGTGCGCAATGGCTGACGCCGTAGCCGATGAGATGATCGGCATTCAAATTAGAGGCAAGTCTCTGTTTGCCGGTTGCCAGC
>NZ_JBNMHC010000439.1:0-1595 GCF_050872565.1 Butyricicoccus sp.
TGCCGGTTCGCGCCATGTACAGTGCTTGATCCAGCATCGAATGGCTGTCATTGCGCGGAACGATATGCAAAACCGAAATCATACCGGCATATATAGCAATCATCACGGCGAACAGGCAAGCAGCACACACCATGCGTCTGCGTCGGCTCATACGGTCAATCGCTGCAAACAGAACTTGCCATGTTCCCACCAACAAAACAATGCCGCCGAGAATCAGCAGTGTTTTTTCGCCCTTCGGACAGACCGCCTTTGGAAAAACCTTGAGTGCACGCCGCCATGTGCTGTATCCACACCACAGAAGAGCGAGCACTGTCACTGCTGTCAAAAACTGATACAGCCGATTTTTAACTCTGACCACAGCTCTATTCCCTCCACGTAAGATTTTCGTCTTTTCATTATGCACCTATTCCATGAAAAAATCATGAATTTCCGCAATATTTTTCCTTAAGATTTCTTAATTTTCTCAAAAGATGAACAGCCAAGGCTTTTTCGCCTTGGCTGTTATGGTATCTGCACAAAAAATTTTCCAGAATCAAGCATTGATTTTGCGGTATTCCTGCGGCGTCATGCCAGTGACGCGCTTAAACATCTTGCAAAAATGCCGATTGTCTCGATACCCCGCCTGTCTGCCGATCTCTTTGACCTTTTCTCCGGTTTGCAGCAGCAGTTCTTTCGCCCGATTGATGCGGCACGAGGTTAAGTACTCTGAAAATGTAATATCCGTCTCTTTATGAAAGATAAAGCTGAGATATGCCGCGTTGAGATGGACGGCATCCGATGCATCATTGAGCGAGATATTATCCTGATAATTTTTCTGTACGAATCGAATCGCCTGCGCTACCGGCTCGCTGTACTGCGACAGATCCGGCAGCAGTTCTTCACAAAACGCCAGAAATGCCTGTTCCTGTCCTTCCAGCTCGGAAAAATGCTGCGGTGCTTCCTGCACCGGAAGTCCTGCATTGCGCTGCGCCTGCATCATCCATTCTTTGATCAAATGAGACTGGGTGTGCTGGGAAGCAAATGCCTCCAATGCCTGTGCATATCCGGCACGGATCGCATTGCCGTCGCGCCGCTCCATGTACGCCGCGATATTTTCGCAAAAGGTCCGCGCTTCTTCCGGAATCACGCGATGCGAAGGACGGCTCTGCCACGCATAGCAAATCGCCTGCGGTTCATAAAATGTTGCCTCTAAAGCATCCAGCGCACTTTCCCAGCAGGCAGCTGGTTCCATGCCGAAATCCGGGGCATCGCTGATGCCAATGCGGACTTCGGCCGCCAAATACTGATCGGTATTATGTGCCAAAGTCGCTGCCACCTGTGCCAGTGCTTCCTGCCGCTCTGCCCGGCTTTCTCCCTTGCGAAAATCAAAGACGACAGCGTATAACTCCCGCCGCACATGCGCGCTGCGAATACAGTGATCCTGTCGGGCACTGTCTTGGCAGACCTGCAAAAATGATGCCTGAAAGCGTTCCTGCTGTTCCATCGGAAGAATCGCCACGCGCTTGTCATAGTCTTTGATGCGAACCGCAAGTGCCGCACGAATGCGGAACGTACTCTGTTCATCCGGCTGTGCCGTGCCCTTGAGCTGCTGGACA
>NZ_JBNMHC010000440.1:0-1595 GCF_050872565.1 Butyricicoccus sp.
ATCAACGCCTATCTGACCGCACAGGCTACCGGCGAACTGGAGACCAAGTAACCGTGAGCAAGAAACGTGTATGGGGTATTGTGTTGGGTCTGCTGTGCATTGCAGTGATTGGTATCTGCTGCATCGCAGGCGTCAGCAAATGGCGTACCCATCAGGCAGAACTTCAGCAGCAACAGCAAAGTCAAGAGCAGCATCATCAGCAGCTCACGCAATACACCGAAGATCTGACCGATGCATTTGACGACTTGTATCAGGTGGAAAACAATCTGTTTCAGGATATAGCCGCACAGCGCATTGCCGGTGCAGACGATCGCACCACGCTGCAGTCCATGCTGTCCGCGGCAGCGGAACCGATTGATACACTCGCCTCTGTCCAGGCACCGGATGAGCTGTCCGATGTGCAGGAGCATTTCCAAAAAGCCGCGTCGTCCTATCACGCCATGTCGGATACACTGACTGATATGCTCCGTGATCCTGCGGCAAGCGATGCCGATGTACAAAAGGCGTTTATCACTGCGCTTCCGAACGCTATTGATGCTTTGGATGAAGTCAAAGCGGGAATTTCGCTGTTGGCAGAAAATTCCGACATCACGCTTCCTGACAGCGCCAAGCAGCTGGAAACTGCGCTGGATTCTTTTTCCGGAGACAGCTTCAGTTCCCTATTCAACGCAAAATCATGACTGTTTGTCCCTTCTCCGCACGGAGAAGGGACTTTGTATTTCTGCACAAATTTATCCCTGTTATTTTGTGTAAATCAATCATAATTTCACTGTCATTTTGTAACAATTCTACAAGTTGTTCAGGATAACAATAGACAAATCCACCAAAGCATTTTTCTTTGTCAAAACCGCCTATTGCATCCATAGAAGAAATGTGCGAAACTATTCGTGCACCAAAAAGGGGTGTATGGAAGAACGATTCCATATCTCAAGGATATTTCACATTTCTTCTAAAGGAGAAGATTCATAATGACTACTGCTACGTTTGATTTTATGGCTCCGGCCACCGGCAAATGCGTTCCGATTGAAGCTGTTCACCACAGCCTGAGCGACCGCACCCTCGGCGAGGGCATCGCTATTTTCCCGAGCAATAACACCGTCGTTGCTCCGTGCAACGGCATGATTACCCGCGTTTCTGACCACGCTGTCACCCTGTTTGACAGTGAGCACGACATTGAGCTGCTGCTCACCGCTGACATGGACGCTCAGCATCATGATTTCCATCTGCATGTACAGGCTGGCCAACAGGTTACTACCGGCACTAAGCTGTTTTCCTGCGATGTCAACGCAATCAAGGCACAGGGCGGCTATGTTGATTTTTCCTGCATCGTAACCAATCTGCCGATTGAGAAAGTTTCCGTTTGCTCCGGCGATGTAGAGACCGGCAAGACCCGCATGTTCTCTTGCTCCTGCCCGATGGTATAAGCGCGTATAAAACACTATCGTTTAACAAACAATACAGGCACATCAGTATTCTGCTGATGTGCCTTTTGTTATCCCCGCGGAAAGGAGATGCCTATGCAGGAACGCACCAAATGTTTGATTATCGGCACGTGTGCCGGAGCGGCAAATGGTTTCTTTGGCGCTGGCGGCGGA
>NZ_JBNMHC010000441.1:0-1589 GCF_050872565.1 Butyricicoccus sp.
ATGTTGTCTGTGATTTTATTTTTGTGTCATCTAGTGCGCTTTCGCGAGCTGTCAAAAAAAGCGTTTTGGAGCAATCTCGCATTAGATATTTATCCCTTGCTGCTCCTATTTGTTGTCTCAGGCGGAAATGTATCAAATGTTGCACATCTATTGGCTTGTCCCATCACTACGTTTCCTTTTTTCTCCTAGCATTGTATAGCAAAAAGCTGTCTCTTTTCGGGGCAGCTTTTTTGTTTTCCACAGGCGTGCAAGAAATTGATCTTTACAGAAATATTTTTTCTCCTATTATAAAGGCATCTCAATACCATAAGGAGGTGAAAGTATGTCTGAATTCCACGGGACACCTTGCCCAGAGCTAAAAAAGCTGATGGAAATCGTCGAAGCGCACGAGCAGCGTCTTGGACGCGGCAACATTGAATTTGCTGTGATTTCTACCAAGCTCAACATCATCATGGCAATTCTCGCCGCTGTTGGTGTCACCGTTTGCGGTGCCATCATATCTATAATATTGTAAAGGAGGCGATTTCTGTGCGCACACAGACCATCAGTTCGGATACCATCGCCCGTACCATTATTCTCGTTTTGGCTCTCATCAATCAGATTTTAGCCATTGAGGGTAAATCTGCGATTTCTTTCGCAAATAGTGATATTTATCAGCTCGTCTCATTGTGTTGGACGATTGGCGCATCCATTGCTGCTTGGTGGAAAAACAACAGCTTTACCTGTTTAGCGTGTGAAGCTGATGCTTGGCGCAAATGCCAGCAAAAAGATCGCAAGCAGGCAGCGGATTCAGAACAGAAAGGATCCTGAGCATGTACGATGTCACATTTCAAACTGAACCGCGGTATAAATCCGTCAAGTATGGACAAGGTACGATTTATTCTTCTGCTTGCGGCCCTGCCAGCCTGTGCAATGCGCTGCATGTTTTAGACATTGCAACAGTCAGTTTGCCGACCATGTGTAAATTAGCGGTCAGCTCCGGCGCGCGCGTAACCGGCGGCACGGTCATGTCTACCCTGCTCAAAGCCGCGGCGAAAAAATATCCCTTTGTCTATCGCACAACCAGCAAAAATGCAGAACTGCTTGCGCATTTGAAATCCGGCGGTGCTGCTATTTTACACGCTGGAACTGAATACAAGCTATTTTCAACCAGTGGACATTTTGTCTGTGCAGCTGCTGCAAAAGGCAGTACCATTACCGTTCTCGACAGCTATTGGTATGGCAGCAAATATACTGCCAATGCCATTCGCCGCAACTATGTTCAAGTCATACAAAAAGGTGTCGTACAAACCAGCTTGACACAATGCGGCAAAGCAACTATCGACCGCGCACCGAGCTATTATTTGCTCTCTCGTCCAGCTCAAACCTCTGCATCTTTACCCAAACAGGAGGAATCCGATATGAAGTATTACAAAGAATTTCAAGACATTCCGACCTATTATCAATCCGCTGTCAAAAAGCTCTTAGATGCCGGTGCTATCTCCGGCACCGGAAACGGCTTAGAACTGAGCGAAGATCTCTGCCGCGTCTTTACCATCCTCGATAAAGCCGGTCTGCTCAAGATTTGATAAATCCACGTGTTGAAAAAA
>NZ_JBNMHC010000442.1:0-1574 GCF_050872565.1 Butyricicoccus sp.
CAAGCCAAAGATTTGTTCAAGGTGATAATCAACGCCGCCAATTTAATGACTTCAACGATGATTTGCAGCATGTAGTTGTACAGAGCGACAACCTGACCCTGCGGCAGATTACCAAGATTGACCTGTACGCCTGCCTGCTGAATCAGCACGACTGTGGCGATATTGATGAGCACATAGGTCAGCGGATTCAGCAGGGCGGACAGTCTGCCGACGAACAAGTTCAGGCGAGTCAGTGCCTGATTGCTCTCTTCAAATTCTTCTACCGAACGCTGTTCGCGGCAAAACGCACGGATAACGCGAACGCCAGTCAGATTTTCACGAGTGAGTGCTGTCACGCGATCCAAACCTGCTTGCACTTTTCCGAACAGCGGAATACTCAGCTTCATGATGAGAAATGTCACGCCAAACAAAATCGGAATGGTGACGACAAAGACCAGCGCACAGCGCACATTGATGGTAAACGCCATGACCATGGCACCCAGAACAATGAACGGGCTGCGAAGCAGCAGGCGGAGACCCATGTTCACACCGGTTTGCACCTGGTTGACATCGTCGGACAGGCGGGTAATCAGCGTGTCGCTACCGATAGCATCCAATTCTGTGAATGAGAACGTTTGGATGTGGTCAAAGACCGCTTGCCGCAGAGCACCGGCGAAGCCGACACTGGCTTTCGCAGAAAAGAACTGCGCGACTATGCTGAATCCTAAGCCGACCACAGCTAACAGGAGCAGCACACCGAAATACAGAAAGATCAAGTGCCGGTTCGAGACTGCGTCCGTGTCGATCATGCGAGCGATGACCAACGGGACAAACAGATCAAACAGTGCTTCGAGCAGCTTAAACAGCGGCGCAAGAATGCTTTCCTTTCGATATTTTTTCAAATAAACAGCAAGATTTTGCATTTGTTTCCTTCCTTTCTGTTTCTTGACAAGATATAGTATAGTCCATTATGATAAATATAAAAAGTATTGTTTTTATTTTAGCGCGATATTTATTTTCTATCACTGGGAGGGAAAACAGATGGAACTGCGGCAGCTGGAATATTTTTGTCGCATTGCCGAATCCGGCAGTATTCATGAGGCGGCACGGCGGCTCAATATGTCGCAGCCGCCGTTGAGCTATCAGCTCAAGCAATTGGAGCAGGAGCTGCATACAACGCTGCTTGTGCGCACAAGCAAAGGCGTAGAGCTGACGGAGGCGGGACAAATGCTGTATCGGCGAGCGAATAGTCTGTTGGAATACGCTCGTTCTACAAGCAGAGAAGTGTCGGAAGCCGGAAAAAAACGGGTGCTGCGCTTGGGCATTACGTCAACAACGGTTCCGACTATTTTGCCAGATATTTCGCGATTTGTCCGTCAATATCCGGACGTCAATTTTGAAGTGCGGGACGGCACGACGTTTACACTGCTGCAGTTGTTGCTGGACGGCATCATTGATGTTTCGGTTGCGCGCACGCCGCTGCGGCTGGAAAATGTGGAGTCGATGCTGCTGTGCACCGAGCCGATGATCGCGGTGTTCCCACCGCATTCCCGCACAGAAAAAGAGGGAATATTGGGACTGCGGCATTTGCTCGG
>NZ_JBNMHC010000443.1:0-1574 GCF_050872565.1 Butyricicoccus sp.
CCTCTTCCTTTCTATCTCGTATCTTACGCTGCACCGAGTAGCCGCAGAATATCCTGCCAAGTCACATAGACCATGAGAAGCATCAGAACAGCGAATCCTCCAAAATGAATATAGCCTTCGTATTTTCGTGGAACCGGCTTGCGCGCAATCAGTTCGATGAGCACAAACAGCAGCCGTCCGCCGTCCAGTGCCGGAAGCGGCAGCAGATTCATCACGCCCAAGTTAATGGAAATAAACGCGATGAGCAGGAAAAAGCTCGTCATGCTGCTCTGCGCCGTCTGTACAAGCACATCAGTCACACCGACCGGGCCGGACATCTGGTCAATGCCTACCTGCCCGCTGACCAGCTGCTTTAGGCTGATCCACACAAGCCGCGCGTAGTCATACGACCGATACACGGCATTTTTTACTTTATCTACTACAGTCAGCTTGGTCACGGTGAAATCCACGCCGTACCGCTGTACACCATCGTATTCCGCCGGTTCCAGCTTGACATCGTGCAGTTCTTTCTTTTCGCCGTTACGCTGCACGACAATGTCATAACTGGTGTCTGCGCCAAGGCTCAGTCCTGTTGTGACGTCGGAAGTCAGCAGCACGCGATAGCCGTCAATGCTGAGAATGCGGTCGCCTTCCATCAGCATACTCTCGCCCTGCGACGGAAAGCCGTCTGCAAAGCCTTGAATCACCGGCTCTGTGCCCTCGGTCTGCGGCAGCAAAAGCACCAGTACGATGAGGAAGCCCAACAGGAAATTCATCAGCGCACCGGCAGCAAGAATCAGTGCCCGCCAGCCAATCGGCGCACCCGCCAATGTGCCCGGCTGATCCTGTTCCGTGTCCTCGCCTTCCATGACGCAGGCACCGCCAAACGGCAGGATGCACAGCTTAAAATCTGTCTCACCGATTTTCTTATGCGCGAAGGCCGGTCCCATGCCGACCCAAAATTCGAGCACATGTACACCGGCAGCCTTTGCCGCCATAAAGTGCCCGAACTCATGGACGATGACCAGACAGCCAAACGCCAAAATCGCTAAAATTACAGTCAAAATGGTCAAAGAAACACCTCTTACGAGCCAAATTTAAGACAGCAGCAGTCCCTTGACAATCTCACGGGCTGCGCGGTCACTTGCCAAAACATCCTCAATGGTAATTTCCGGCAAGTACTCGACTTCGTCCATCGCCGCCTGTACCAGCTCCGGAATGCGATAGAACGGAATCTGATCGTGCAGGAACAAATCGACTGCCGCCTCGTTTGCGCCGTTCATAATCGCACCAAGATTGCCGCGGGCAGCTGCCGCACGGCGCGCCAGTCCCAAAGTCGGGAACGCCTCTTCATCCGGCGCAAAAAACGTCAAATTGTGTCTGCGCGGCAAATCCAGCGGCGGCACCTTGCACGGTACGCGCTCCGGATAGGTCAGGGCATACTGAATCGGCAGACGCATATCCGGATTGCCCATCTGGGCAATGACAGAGCCGTCTTCAAATTCGACAGCGGAATGCACAATGCTCTCTCTGTGCACAACAATATCAATATCATCCGGCTCTACGTCGTACAGCCACATCGCTTCGATCAGTTC
>NZ_JBNMHC010000444.1:0-1570 GCF_050872565.1 Butyricicoccus sp.
CGGGAAAGCTATGTTTATCATAACGGCAAAATTCAGCAGACGAAAGATTTTATTTGGCTTGGCAGTGACAGCGGCACTGCTGCTGACGGCAGGCGCGGCGGCGCGCTTGGCGGGCGATGTGGCGGCGATGGGAAGCCAGACGGACAGCGGGCAGACGGACACCGCGCAGCAGACAGTCTCTACGCTCGCGCTGACAGATGAAGAGCGAACGGCATATCTGAAGGCGTGCGGATGGGAAGTGGATGTCGATTCCTGCACGGTGCGGGAAGTGATCATTCCGTCGGATTTTGACGAGAGCTATCAGAGCTATGCGGACTTGCAGGCACGGCAGGGCTTCGATATGGAAAAGCTCAAGGGCAAGCGTGTGAAACAGGTCGTTTACACGGTCACCAATGCGGAAGAATCCGATGTTTTGGCTGAATTACTCATTTATCGCGGGAAAATTGTTGCAGGAGATATTTGCTCGATGAAGACCGACGGCGGCTTTACGCGCGGCTTGATGGATCACACCGGGCAGAAGTCAAATGACACAAATGATACGTCAGAATCCACAAGCGAGAATGCGGATTCTGGTGCATCCTGACCATAGGGTTTGACGCAAAATCAACACATTGCCCAAAGAAGCAGGCGAAAAAATCCGCCTGCTTTTCTATTTTTTCAAAAACGCTCTTGTGCAAATGTAACAAAGATGATATAATGCTTTTGATTATCGGCGGGAGGCGATCCGGTGGCAACACAGCGAATTGACAAACTGCTTACCTCTATGGGACTGTGTTCTCGGAAGGAAGCGACGGCGGCGGCAAAGCGCGGCGCCATTTTGATTGACGGCGTGGTATGTCGAGATGCCTCGAAAAAAGTAGATCCCGAAAGCACACAGATTTCCTTCTGCGGACAGCCGGTTTGTTATCAGACCCATGTGTATATCATGATGCATAAGCCGCTCGGCGTGTTGTCTGCCACAGAGGACAGAGAGCAAAAAACAGTGCTCGATCTGCTGCCTGCCAGCTATCGCAAGCGCGGTGTCTTTCCGATTGGACGATTGGATAAAGACACATCCGGCTTGCTGCTGCTGACGGACGATGGCGCGCTGGGACATGCGCTGACCTCGCCGAAGCACGCAGTGGATAAAGTCTATCATGCGGAGGCAGAGGGACTGCTGGGAGATGCCGATGTACAGGCGTTTGCACAGGGCATCACGCTGCGCGACGGTACACGCTGCCGACCGGCAAAGCTGGAAATTCGGGCGGTACGGGAAGGCTATTCCGATGTGCTGGTGACGGTGCAGGAGGGTAAATACCATCAGGTGCGCCGGATGCTCGCTTCGCGCGGCGCGCCGGTCAAGACGTTGGAGCGCTTGTCAGAGGGTCCTCTTCGTCTGGATGCCGCATTGCAGCCGGGACAGTGGAGAGAGCTGACACAGGAAGAAATTGCTCTGCTGCTCGCGCATCACGTTACATAGGGAAAAGTGGACAAAATAAAGTCAAAATTTTTGTACAAATTTCTGTCGATTTGTGATATAATAAAAAAAGTGAATGACAGGACGGCAATTTGCTGTCAATATGATTGATAA
>NZ_JBNMHC010000445.1:0-1568 GCF_050872565.1 Butyricicoccus sp.
CGAACTGGGCATTCCGATTATCCACAAGCGTATTTCCGTCACCCCGATGGCAATGATCGGCGCGGCAACAGACGCGACTTCGTATGTCCCGCTCGCACAGACGCTGGATCGCGCCGCTGCTGCCTGCGGCGTCAACTTTGTCGGCGGCTTCTCCGCTCTCGTCCAGAAGGGCTTTGCCAAGGGCGATGAAATCCTGATTCGTTCGATTCCGGAAGCCCTGGCAACGACAGATCTGGTATGTTCTTCGGTCAACGTCGCTTCGACCAAGGCGGGCACAAATCTGGACGCGATCCGCATGATGGGTGAGGTCATCCGCCAGACCGCAGAGCTGACCGCTGACCGCCAGTGCATCGGCGCAGGCAAGCTGGTTGTCTTTGCCAATGCGGTAGAGGACAATCCGTTTATGGCAGGTGCATTCCACGGTGTCGGTGAGGCGGACTGCGTGCTCAACGTCGGCGTATCCGGCCCGGGCGTTGTGCATTCGGCTATCCAGCGCGCCGGTGAGGATTGCTCGATGAACGAAATCGCAGACATTATCAAGAAAACTGCCTTTAAGATTACCCGTATGGGTCAGCTCGTTGGTTCCATTGCGTCCGAGCGCCTGAACGTTCCGTTCGGCATTGTTGACCTGTCTCTGGCTCCGACACCGGCAGTCGGTGACTCGGTTGCCCGCATTCTGGAAGAGGTCGGCCTGGAGTGCTGCGGCACGCACGGCACGACGGCGATTCTCGCCATGCTCAACGACGCGGTCAAGAAGGGCGGCGTCATGGCATCTGCTGCTGTCGGCGGTCTGTCCGGTGCGTTCATTCCGGTATCGGAGGACGAAGGCATGATTCACGCGGTCAACGAAGGCAGCCTGCATCTGGACAAGCTGGAAGCCATGACCGCTGTTTGCTCCGTCGGTCTGGATATGATTGCCATTCCGGGCGACACCTCTGCGGAGACAATTTCCGCTATCATCGCAGACGAAGCTGCTATCGGTGTCGTCAACAACAAGACCACCGCCGTTCGCGTCATCCCGGCCATCGGCAAGAAGGTCGGTGAGGACTTGGAATTCGGCGGTCTGCTCGGCTCGGCACCGGTTATGGAAGTGCATCCGTTCTCTTCTGCGCGGTTTATTCACCGCGGCGGACGCATTCCGGCTCCGATGCACTCACTGAAAAACTGATGCGCCGCCTCTTTCGGCGGTTCCGCGCCGGTTTTGCCTGCGGCATGATCGGCACGATGGGACTGCTTGGACTGTTGGGACGCAAAAAGAAAAAGTAAAACAAAAAACCAGCTGTTAGATGATTCTCCGTCATCCAAACAGCTGGTTTTTACTTTCCGTCCCAGTGGTCAAGCTCGCGCTGCAACTGCTCAATATGCGCTTCCGCATTATCCGATGTAATCAGCTCCACATCTGTATGCACGGATTCTCCGTCTGATTCTCCGTTGCACAGCTTCACCGCATAATCAATGCACTGTTTTCCCATCTCAAAGGGGTCTTGCGCAAATACCGCGTCAATTTCTCCGACGCGCACCAGCTCGGAGGCATCAATCATGCCGTCAAACGACACGATGTGAATATC
>NZ_JBNMHC010000446.1:0-1563 GCF_050872565.1 Butyricicoccus sp.
AGCAAAAGAGGCTTTTCTTCAGGCAATGGCAGACGACCAGAAAATGTATGAAAATCTGACGGCGATTCTGCAAGAGAAGCATATGCAGACGTTTTTAGATGAGGGCTGCACCGAGAAAGAAGCGCGCCGCAAGGCGGAGAAAAAGGCGATTGAAGATGCGCGCTATGTGCTGCCGAATGCCTGCGCGACCAAAATGGTCATGACTGCCAATGCGCGCTCGTTACATAATTTCTTCCGTCTGCGCTGCTGTAATCGTGCCCAGTGGGAAATTCGAGAGCTGGCAGAGGAGATGTACAAGCAGGTTTGCGCCGTTGCGCCGACGTTGTTCCGCAAAGCAGGCCCTGCCTGCACCTGTGGCGCCTGTTCGGAAGGCAAGATGACATGCGGCAAGGCAGCAGAAGTTCGCGCGAAGTATGAAGCGATTCGACAGGAGTGTGCCAAATGAGCGGAAAACTGCTGGTTTTAGAAGGAACCGATGCATCGGGCAAGTCTACCCAGTTTGAACGACTGTGTCAGGCGCTGGATGCGCGCGGCATCACGTATCGTCGCTTGGTCTTTCCGAGGTATCAAGAAGAATCCTCCGCACTCATTCGCATGTATTTGGGCGGAAAATTCGGCACACATCCGGACGATGTCAGTGCATATACGGCGTCTACCTTTTTTGCTGTTGACCGCTATGCATCCTATCAGACGGAATGGAAAGACTATTATGAAAACGGCGGCTTGATTTTGGCGGACAGATATACGACCTCCAACGCCGTACATCAGGCATCGAAACTGGAAGGCGAGGAACAGAAAGCCTTTTTGGATTGGCTGTTTGATTTTGAATATCGAATTATGGGCATTCCGGCACCGGATCAGGTGTTTTTCTTGGATATGCCGACGGAAGCTGTAAAAAATCTTCTGGAACACCGACAGGGGAAAACACAGGATATTCATGAGAAGGATCTCGGATACCTGAAAAAATGTTATCAAACAGCTTCTCAGCTCGCAGATCAATTTGGCTGGCAGCGTATTCGCTGTACCAGCGGTTCAGACATTCGCACCATTGAGGACATTTCACAGGAGCTGGTGGGACGCGTTCTCAACACCATTCGTTAATCTCTCATTTTCTAAAGGAGTCTACTCTTTTTTATGTTAGCATTTCACCCAATTCGATTAGAAGACAAAGCGGAGGCAGAGGCTTGCCTGTCCAAACAGAATTACAGACTGTGCGAGCACTGCTTTACGGATTTATTTATTTGGAAAGATCACTATAATACGCAGATTTGCATTCACGAAGGCTATCTGCTCATTAAGATGGAAACGTTTCCGGATAAGACGCCGATGTATCTTGCGCCGATTGGCTCTGGCGACTTGAAAAAAGTAATGCTGGATTTGGAAGCTGACGCAGAAGAACGCGGCATTCCATTTACGCTGTGCTGCATTCCGGAAGATATGATTCAGGAGTTTGAAGCTGTCCTGCCGGGATACTACGTTATTTCCGACTATATTGACGGTGCAGATTATATCTATGATGCCAATAAGATGGCAACGCTGTCCGGCAAGAAATTGCAGTCCAAG
>NZ_JBNMHC010000447.1:0-1557 GCF_050872565.1 Butyricicoccus sp.
AATCCATGTTCCAAGAAACGCTGTCGCATTCGTTCTCGGTGATTGACATGCTCTCCTCCAGCCATATGTGCTCCCTTCTCTCCCATTCAAGTCCAGACACGTCGCAATCGGGCAACTGCCGGTTCAATGTCCTCAATTGGAATCCCCGCACTGGAAAGATAAAAATCTGTCTGTTCATTTTGATTGTCTGCCAGTTCATACGAAGCCATGGGTGTTATATCTACGCCAACCTGCCGCGCCAATGCGCACATCGTCTCTGCGTCTCCATTTCCCATGACAGACACCACCACATGCAGCCCTGTATCATTGGGACGAACCAATACCCGCGAACCAAAATATTCCGCAAAGGCTTGTATGATGCAAGCGTTTTTGTGTGCATAAATGCGGCGCAGCCGACGGATTTGTTTTTCCAGCCGGCCTTCTTCCATAAACCGTGCCATCGTCAGCTGTTCCATTGTGCTGGAAGTCTGATTATATCGCCCGGCAATCCGTTGATATGCCGGAAGCAGCCGCGGCGGCAGCACGGCATAACTGATGCGAATAGACGGCGGCAGCAGCTTAGAAAACGTGCCAAGATAAATGACGTGTTCGGCAGAATCCATCGCAGACAACGTCGCCAGCGGCTTTCCCGTGTAACGAAGTTCACCGTCATAATCATCTTCCAAAATCACAGCATGGCACCTGCTCGCCCAGGATAACAGCTGTTTGCGTTTGCTGTGTGTCAGACTGGTTCCCGACGGAAAGGAATGGGACGGAGAAATATATAGCATATTCGCCTGCGATAGCTCCAGCTTTTCCAAGTCAATTCCGTGCGCACTGCTTGGAATGGAAACCGTTTCATAGCCATGATCCGTAAAAATGCGCCACCCCTTGCGAAATCCCGGATTTTCAAAGGCGATGCGCTGCTGACTTTTGTCAAACATCTCGCATACCACGCCGAGCAGGCTCTGAATGCCCGCACTGATAATGACATGCTGTGCGGTCGTATATACGCCGCGTCCAGCGGATAAATACTTGGCGATCTGCTCTCGAAGAACCCATTCTCCTTGATTTTCTCCATAACCGAGAAATGGCGCACTGTCCATCATCACAGAGCGGGACAACTTGCGCCAAATATCAAAATCAAATAACGCCGGATCCATGCGGTGTCCGGTAAAATCAAATGCGCAGGTATGTGCCGCCGGAACAGGTACTGGCTGTGGAATAGGCTGTCGATGCGGAATTTCATTGACATAATACCCGCTCTGCGGCACACAATTGACGATGCCATCCGCACACAGATGCTCATAGGCAGTTTCTACTGTCGTTCGGCTGACGGAAGATTGCTGTGTCATCTGGCGAATAGACGGCAGCCGCGTTCCCGCCGCCAACCGGCCTGCTTCAATTTCTGCACGCAATTGATGATATAGTTTCAAATATAACGGTTCACGCATGGCGATGGTTTACTGCCCGCGGCTCATGCACAAGCTGTGCTGCTTGCGCCAATACTTGTTGACAATAGGCTTGGTCTTGAATGTCGGGATAGAGAAGCGTAGGCTTCGGCTCTCCTTCATAGTG
>NZ_JBNMHC010000448.1:0-1551 GCF_050872565.1 Butyricicoccus sp.
ATACAAACAAGAAATCTGTTTCTTGGCAATAGGATGTCTCTGTAATCCGCTTGATGTCCAATACCACGTCAGAAAATCATCCATAGGCATCGCAAGATATGTTTCCCACAGCTCCGGCCGATCTAATGCAATGGCAAGTTCCGGCATGTCATGCATACCAACCTGCCACCCTGCGTCCGGCTGCACGGTTGAAAACCAGTCGCGTCTCTGCGCATCCCAGTTTGAGGCAAATACGGTATCTTTGTGCACCGGATAGCCGGTTAACGTCTGTGCCAATTGTCCATCGTCTTCTGCCAATTTCAAAGAGATATATTGGCTGTATTCCACCATAAAATCTGTCACAACTTGTTTGTAATCCGACTGCCTGCACTCAACGCGATATAAGATGAAAAATTCTGTTTTCTGCTCTATTTCACAACAGACATCACGCAAAACAACGATACGATACGCACCGTCTTTCCGGCAATACACATGCAGCTCTATCGTATCCCATTTTTTCTGCCATTGCCGCGGCACACGAAAAGTAAAACCAATCCGCGATACATCCAAAATACTGACCTCTTGTATTTTCTCCCTTGCTGACAGCAAATGTCCGCTCAAGATGGAAAACGGAATCATTCGGTGCGCTCCTTTCTGTTTGCATTGGTTCTATTATACGGTTTTTATACGAAAACAGCAACAAAAATCCCAAGAGCGTGAACTCTTGGGATTTGCTGTATATTGCCTGTTTATTGTAAGCCGGTCTTTTCCAGCACTTCCGAAACACGGCTGACCGGAATGATTGTCAGCTGCCGCTTGACTTCTTCTGCGACATCCTCCAAATCTTCCTCATTGTCCTTCGGAATAAATACTGTGCGAATGCCTGCACGAACAGCGGCCATCAGTTTCTCTGGTAAGCCGCCAATCGGCATCACGCCGCCGCGAAGCGAAACTTCGCCAGTCATGGCAATTGTCGGATCGACCGCTCTGCCTGTGACAAGAGATGCCAAAGCTGTCGTCAGCGTAATGCCCGCGGACGGGCCATCCTTCGGCACAGCGCCTTCCGGCACATGAACATGCAGATCGTTTTCCTTAAACAGATCTGCTTTGTCCGGATACATGCTCTTAACCAAACTCATCGCTACCTGTACCGATTCCTTCATGACATCGCCAAGCTGTCCCGTGATGCGAACCTTGCCTTCTCCCTTGGTAAACATGGTCTCCAAGAACAGAATATCACCGCCTGCCTGTGTCCAAGCAAGACCCGTGACAACGCCGGATATACCGGCATCCATCGCCTTATCGTGCCGAATCGGCTTGCGGTCAAGCATTTCCTTGAGCTGCCGCGTGCCGACAGAGATAGATGTCTTTTCTCCCTTGACCAATTTCACCGCAGCACTGCGGCACAAGGTATCCATGCGCTTTTTCAGACCGCGCACACCGGCCTCCATGGTGTAATCCGAAATAATCTTGCGAATTGCCGTGTCAGAGACCTTTAAATTGCCCGGCAAAATGCCCATGCTGTCTATCGCCTTTGGGAGCAAATGCTTCTTGGCAATCTGTAATTTTTCC
>NZ_JBNMHC010000449.1:0-1551 GCF_050872565.1 Butyricicoccus sp.
ACCGTTGACCTCGCCAACCAAGGACTCACGCCGTATCAAATTCTCACGCGCTATTACGGCGAAGATTTGGATATTCGCACAGCCCCCATTCGTCCCGCTGTGCGTTCGTATCCGGGGCAGCCGCTGCGGCTGGGAGACGTCTCAATTTCTGTGGAAATCATGCAGAGCCGTCTCAATCGCATCTCAAATAACTATCCCGCCATCCCAAAAATTTATCCGGTCAACGGCGTCTTTGACATCAACACCCAAGCCGCGGTACAGGCCTTTCAGGAAATCTTTAATCTAACACCGGACGGTGTCGTCGGCCCTGCCACATGGTACCAAATCACCTCGGTATACAATGCCGTTTTGCGGCTGGCAGAGCTAAACGCCATCGGCATTACCCTGCAAGATATTTCCCGGACATTGCCGGAAGATTTACGTGAAGGCATGAGCGGCGATCCGGTGCGTCTGCTGCAATTCTTTTTGTCTGCCGTTGGACGCTTTAATGATGATGTGCCCACCGTTGTCATTGACGGTATTTTCGGTTCCAACACGCGCACCGCCGTTGAGGCCTTTCAGCGCAGTGCCGGACTGACACCGGACGGCATTGTTGGAAGTTTCACGTGGAACAATTTGATTCGCGCGTACGAAAGCATTCGCGCCTCGCAGGATTTATCCTCCGATGTCTTTCCGCCGACCAGCACGCTGGTGCTCGGCTCGCGGTCGGCAGACGTCACACGCCTGCAAAACTGGCTCAATCAGTTGTCTGAAGTCTATCCGCAGATTGAGCCTGTGCCCGCAACCGGATTTTACGGCGAGCTGACGCGCAATGCCGTGCTGACTTTTCAGCAGCTCTATGGTCTGACGCCTACCGGAAACGTCAATCCGTACACATTCTACGTCATTGGCAATGCCGCCGAACGAGCACAAGCCTGAAATTTTCTCTTGACAATCGTATTTTCTATCTGGTATGCTATCAGATGATAAAAGCAAACAGAGCAAGAGACACGAAATGTCGCCCATCCACTGTCCGACGGATGGGTGGGATTCGTGTCTCTTTTTTGTTGCCAATTACAAAGGAGGATTTTTTCACATGCCTAAAACATTCGGACAATCTGTTTTCTTTACCTTTCTCACCGCTTGGATGATGGTGTATTGCATGACGCTGTACAACCTGGTTCTCGCATCCGGTGTCTTTACCAATGCGACATTTCTGCTCGCCCTCAAAGAGATGTGGGTGGAATTTGTCATCATTTTCTTGTGCGCCTATTGTATCTCGTCGCCTATCGCCAAAAAGCTGGCGTTTCGCGTCGCGCATCCCGGTGACAGACCGATTGTCATCATTCTGTCCATTCAGGTGTTTACGGTCGTCTTACAGGTCGCTCTTGCCAGCATTCTCGGCGCATGGAAGGCATATGGCTTCTCTATCGACTTCCTGCCGCACTATCTTCTGACATACTGTCTCAATTTCCGCATGGCGATGCCGCTCCAGCTGTTGTTTGTCGGACCGCTCGCCCGCCTGATTTTCCGCACGATCTTTGCACAGCCGAATCCGGCGCGTCCCCGTGC
>NZ_JBNMHC010000450.1:0-1538 GCF_050872565.1 Butyricicoccus sp.
CCAAAATAGAAAAACCAGCTGATAAAACCACCGATGGCGGCGAAAATTAGCTTTTTCCCGCGCAATTGAAATAAAATGCCAAAACAAAGACTGGCAAAGAAACTGACAAAACTTTCATAAAATAAGGCTGTCATATTAACCTCCAATCATAGACAGAATGCCAAGCGGCAGCGCAACACCGACGGCAATGCCAACGGCAACGAGCAGCGCTTCGGTAAATTTGCTGATACCTGCCATAATATCTCCGGCGATTAAATCGCGAATGGCATTGGTCATGGGCAGTCCGGGAACGAGAAACATAATCGAACCGATAATCATGGCACGATAGGTTTCAATGAGATGCAGTTTCCAACAGATGACAGCACAGGCAGCAACCCATGTGCCGCCGATGATGTTGGCAAACAGCAAATTGGCAGGAAGTGCCTGCAAAAATGTCATGATGCCCCAAAGAACAATGCAAGTGAAAAAACTACAGATGGCTTCTGAGATAGAACCGTGAAACAGCAGCGTGAAGAAAAAGCCAATGCCGCCAGTGGCAAGACACAGCTGATACCGCCGGAATGGTTTGTCGTGGAGAATGCGCAGCAGGCGCTCGCGGATTTGTGTATATGTCATGGGTGTTGCGCAGACTTCTCGACACAGCGTGTTGAGCTGATCCAAGCGGCCGAGATTGGTGCCGCGCTGATAAATGCGCTGTACGCGCGTAACCGGACGGGTATCTTCACGCACGAACGAGGCGATAATCGCCGTCGGCACGGCGTAAATATTGGTTTCCGTTGCGCCATAGGCGTAGCAGATGCGCGCGATGGATTCTTCTACCCGATAAATTTCCGCGCCATTTTCCAATAATGCAGCACCAATGGTAACAGAAATATCAATGAGTTCATTGGAGGTCATAGTTGGCTCCTTCTTTTTATTTGGGATAAATCTAGTATACGAAAAAATGCATCAAACAGCAACTAGAGAAATTTTTCAAAAAAGGGGTTGGCAGATACAAAAAAGTGTGGTATAGTAGTTCACATACTAAGCATAGTAAGTAACTAGGAATAGGAGGAAAAGGCAATGCGTCAATTACTTTGCTTTGGAGATTCCAATACATGGGGACTGGATGGCGACAGCGGCACACGGCTGCCGTGGGGCGTGCGCTGGACGAGCTTGCTGCAAGAGCAGTTGGGACAGCAGTATCACGTCATTGAAGAAGGACTGTGCGGACGGACAACCATTTTTGATGATCCGCTGCGAGATGGCAGACGCGGCACGGAATTGCTTCCGGTGCTGCTGGAAACACATGCGACAGTGGATGGTGTCGTTTTGATGCTGGGCACCAATGACTGCAAGACTGCTTTCGGTGCATCGGCGGAAGTCATCGGCAAAGGAATTGAACGGTTGCTTCGACAGATCCGATATGCCGCACCGCAGGCGGAAATTTTGTTGATTTCTCCGATTTATCTGGGAGATCGCGTTTGGAGACCGGAATGCGATCCGGAATTTTCTAAAAAATCCATTGCGGTCTCGCATCAGCTGGAAGCTGTGTATGA
>NZ_JBNMHC010000451.1:0-1534 GCF_050872565.1 Butyricicoccus sp.
TATATGTTCATTATAACATGAAAGAGAAAAAATGCAATTGCTATTTGCTCTTACGCACAGGCCAAACTCGTCTCTCCCTCTGGGAGAGATGTCGCGCAGCGACAGAGAGGGCTTATCCCAGCTATATATTCTCTCAGATTTGCCTGATGCAGGATTTGTGATTTGCTCGCCCTCTCAGTCATTTGCCCTGCAAATGACAGCTCTCCCGGAGGGAGAGCCAAGTAGGCTCCATCTTTGAGGGAGCTGGATTCGCCGCAGGCGAAGACTGAGGGAGCAGCCGGTTATATGTATCGCATCAGGCTGACCCTGATACAGATTTGCTCGCGTGCTGCTCCTTCCGTCACGGCTTGCGCCGCGCCACCTTCCTCAAGGAGGAAGGCTATTTGCTATCCTGAGGGAGTAAACACCAAAAGCCGCCTGAAAAGGCGGCTTTTGCAGTATTTTCGCGAATATTTAGATCGAAATAATTCCCATTGCGCTCAGGATAGAGCTGATAAGGATAACAACGAGGAAAATCGGAGCAATCCAGCGAATCATGACGCGGAACATCGGTTCGCGCTTGAACGCGGAGTTCTTCTTGACTTCCTTGGAGATATAATCCAGACCAACAACCCAGCCAAGGAACAGGCAGGACAGCAGAGCAACAATTGGCATCAGGACACTGTTCGAGATGAAATCGAAGAAGTCCAAGAACGCCATGCCGAGCGGCTGAATACCAGACAGAGCACCATAGCCCATGGCGCTGAGCAGACCCAGTACAATGCAGATGACATAGGTCACGATGCAGGCCGTGCGGCGATTCATATGGAACCGGTCGCCCAGAATCGAAACAACTGTCTCATACAGGGAAATGCAAGAGGTCAATGCGGCAAAGAATACCAGAACAAAGAAGACAATGCCGATCAGCGTGCCGAGATGCATACTTGCAAATACCTTCGGCATGGTGACGAACATCAGACCAGGACCTGCATTCAGCGCATCGCGGTCGCCGCCGGAGAACGCAAAGACTGCCGGAATAATCATCAGACCAGCCAGCAGAGCGACGCCGGTGTCAAACAGCTCAATCTGTCCGACAGACTTCTCGATGTCTTCACCCTCCGGCATATACGAGCCATATGTGACCATGATACCCATGGCAAGAGACATAGAATAGAACATCTGACCCATAGCACCGAGCAGTGTGTTTGGAGACACATCGGACAGATGCGGGGTGAAGTAGTATTTTACGCCTTCCAGTGCGCCCGGACGGGTAACAGAATAGATGGCAATGATAATAGACAGAACGATGAGCAATGGCATCATCAATGTGCTGGCTTTTTCTACGCCGCCCTTGACACCCATCGAAACAATGAACGCGGTGATGGTAATAAAGA
This sequence comes from Butyricicoccus sp., assembly GCF_050872565.1. Lineage (GTDB taxonomy): Bacteria > Bacillota > Clostridia > Oscillospirales > Butyricicoccaceae > Butyricicoccus_A. The sequence goes on from NZ_JBNMHC010000451.1 coordinate 1,374, forward strand.
CAACGAGGAAGAAGAATGGCTGCCAAGGATTGGTGATGAAATTGTTAAAGTAGTTGTCTGCCGCAGCGGTTGCCGCGCCGTCTTTGATAAAGACAACCATATACTTGACAATCCATCCGCCGATTACACCGTAATACGGAACGATAATAATCGGGACGAGA
>NZ_JBNMHC010000452.1:0-1521 GCF_050872565.1 Butyricicoccus sp.
ATATTGCATCCAAGCCGATTTACTGGTATGGTATTCTCATTATGTGCGGCGTGGTATTGGCTGTTATCTATGCATCGGTGCGATGCCCGGCTTTCGGAGTCAAACAGGATGATGTGTATGACTGCGTGCTGTTTGCCGTGCCGTTGGGCATTGTGTGCGCCCGTATTTACTATGTTATTTTTGAGTGGGATCAATATAAAAATAACTTGTCAGAGGTCTTTGCTATTTGGCATGGCGGATTGGCGATTTATGGCGGTATTTTGGGCGGCATTGTTGTTGTCGCCGCTGTGTGCCGCTTTAAAAAGATCGATCTGATGAACATGCTGGATGTCTTTGCCATTGCTGTGCCAATCGGCCAGATTCTGGGCCGTTGGGGCAATTTCTTCAACTGCGAGGCATATGGCAGCACGACAACGGCACCATGGCGCATGGTCATTGGCAAGACACTGGCAGAAGCCGGAGCGACCGGCAATCATCCGACATTCTTTTATGAGTCGGTGTGGAGTTTGGTAGGATTCATTATTTTGTATGTTGTCTCGAAAAAGCGCAAGTATCGCGGCGAGATCACATTGTTATATCTCGGATGGTATGGTCTGGGTCGGTTCTTCATCGAAGGACTGCGCACGGACAGTCTGTATCTGTGGGGTACAGGGATTCGAGTATCACAAGTTGTGGCACTGATTTGTGTCATTATCGGCTTGGGCGGTTTTTTTCTCAATCGGAAGATGCCGTTTCTCAAAACTGTAACGCAGGAAAGCAATCACAAGGAGGAAACAGCATGAGTGCAGTTCGTATGGATGGCAAAATGGTTTCTGCAAAGGTACGCGGAAGCATTTTGGCAGAGGTCAATGGTTTGAAGGAAAAGGGTGTTCGCCCGGGGCTCGCAGTTATTATTGTGGGAGAAGATCCGGCATCTAAGGTATATGTACGCAACAAGGAGCGCGCTTGCGAAGAGTGCGGCTTCTATTCGGAAAAGTATGCTCTGCCGGAAGAAACCACGCAGGAAGAGCTGCTCGGCTTGATTGACGAGCTGAATCACAATCCGCATATTGACGGTATCCTGTGTCAGCTGCCGGTGCCGAAGCATATTGATGAGCAGGCAATTATTGATGCTATCTCTCCGGAGAAGGACGTTGATGCGTTCCATCCGATCAATGTCGGCAAGATCATGGTTGGTAATTTTGATTTCCTGCCGTGCACACCGGCGGGTGTTATGCAGCTGCTCGAAGAGTACGAAATTGACCCGAACGGCAAAAACTGTGTGGTCATTGGCCGCTCTAACATCGTCGGCAAGCCGATGGCTATGCTGCTGCTGCACAAGAACGGCACCGTCACGATTTGCCATTCCCGCACAAAGAATCTGAAGGAAATTTGCGCGCAGGCAGACATTCTGGTGGCAGCTGTCGGCAAGGCAGACTTTGTGACCGCAGATATGGTAAAGGAAGGCGCTGTTGTCATTGATGTCGGCATGAACCGTAAGGACGGCAAGCTGTGCGGCGACGTTGCCTTTGATGAAGTCAA
>NZ_JBNMHC010000453.1:0-1498 GCF_050872565.1 Butyricicoccus sp.
GGTTATGCACGGCATCGGCGGCGAGGACGGCACCATTCAGGGTCTGCTGGAGCTGGCACATATTCCGTATGTCGGACCGGGTGTTGCAGCATCCGCTTGCTCGATGGACAAGAGCCTGACCAAGGTTGTTGTGGAGCAGGAAGGCGTGCGTCAGGCGGCGTTCTATCTGGCACGCAAGCACGCGTTTGAACAGGATGCCGATGCGGAGTGCGCACTGGCAGAGGAAAAGCTGGGTTCTTATCCGGTATTTGTCAAGCCGTGCAGCGAAGGCTCTTCCGTCGGCGTATCTAAGGCGACAGACCGCGCATCGCTCAAGGCTGGTCTGGCAGAGGCATTTAAGTATGACGCCAAGGTTCTGGTCGAAGAGTTTATCGCCGGTCACGAAATTGAGGTCGCTGTGCTCGGAAACGACGAGCCGACAGCAACCTTTGCCGGTGAGATCGCACCGAGCCAGGAATTCTATACCTTTGAGGCAAAATATGTAGACGGCACGTCCGGTCTGTATATTCCGGCTCACATCAGCGAAAAGGCCATGCAGACGGTTCGGGAGGATGCTGTTCGCGTCTATCGCGCACTGGGCTGCAAGGGACTGTCCCGCGTGGACTTCTTCTGCACCTATGCAGATGACGAAATCGTATTCAACGAGATCAATACCATTCCGGGCTTCACGAGCATCAGCATGTATCCGAAGCTTCAGGAGCATATGGGTCTTGCGTATGCCGATCTCATTGATCGACTGATTTCTTTTGCAATGGAGCGGTATGATGGATAATAGAGCGATCGGTGTGTTTGATTCCGGCTTGGGCGGTCTGACCGCAGTTCGTCAGCTGCATCGCGTCATGCCCAACGAAGATATTATTTATTTTGGCGATACCGGCCGTGTGCCGTATGGCTCGCGCGGACGCCAGACCATTATTAACTATACCCGCCAGGATACGGCGTTTTTGATTCAGCATGACATTAAGGCAATTGTCGTTGCCTGCGGTACGGTCAGCTCGGTGGCACTGGATGTCGTCAAGGGAGAAAATACCTTGCCGATGGTTGGCGTTGTCAAGCCGGCATGTCATGCGGCACTCAAGTATACCAAGAATGACCGCGTGGGCATTATCGGCACGCGCGGCACCATTCAGAGCGGCTCGTATGAAGCGCGCCTGCACACGCAGCGTCCGGGCATCGAGACCATTGCCCGCGCTTGTCCGCTGTTTGTTTCTCTGGTAGAAAACGGACGATTTTCTCCGGATGACAAAGTGGTACAGCTTGTCGTTGAGGAATACCTCGCGGACATTAAGGACTTTGGTGTGGACACGCTCATTCTCGGCTGTACCCATTTCCCGCTGCTGCGCGAAGCCATCCACCGATTCATGGGGGACAAGGTGACACTCATTGATGTCGGCGCAGAGGCGGCAGATTATGTCAAGACGTTTATCGACCGCGCAGAGGAGCGCACCGGAAACACAGAGTATTATGTTTCGGATGATATTGACAGCTTTGACGAGCA
>NZ_JBNMHC010000454.1:0-1489 GCF_050872565.1 Butyricicoccus sp.
GAGTCATCCGTTGGCGCAGGAAAACACGCTGACTTTTTCGCAGATCAATGGATTTAATTGCTTGGTGCGCGATCAGCTTGGCTTTTGGAGCAATTTGTGTCATGAAAAAATGCCCGCCTCAAAATTTCTCGTGCAGACGGATAGCTTTGCTTTGGAAGAATTGATTCGATCTTCTACGCTGCTGTGTTTTACCACCAATTTGGCAGGATGGGAGCAACAGGAGGTGTTGCGCGATAGAGTGATTATTCCGCTTGTCGATGACGAGGCAACGGCGGCATATCAGCTCATTTGCTTGCCGAAAAATAAAGACTTGTTGAAGCCGTATATATAATCATTGACAATGGAGAGAATATTAGGTATAATGACTACAACATATACAAAGTGTATGCGTATAAAATTTATTTTTTTTGTGTGTTATCGACAATGGGTGGGCGCATTTATGAAAAAAAGAGCTTTTTCTACGGCTTTGTTGCTGTCGGTTCTTGCCATGCTTCTGTCAGGCTGCGGAACGTCGGAGCAAGAACAGAAACCAGCGGTGCAGGAACAGCAGACGGAGCAGACTTCCGCGTTCTTGGAAAAGTGTTCGTTGACACTGCCGGTATGCACAGTATCCATGAACACACCAGACAATGAAGTGGCAATTCAAGAAAAGTATGGTCTCACAATGGACGAATGGAATGCCCTTGCGAATGATTCGGATAGCTTTTTGCAATTGGATATACAAGAGTGTTCGGACTCGGACGCCAGCGTGAATGCTGAAGTCACGATTACCGCTAACGGAATTACCGATACGGTGTCTTTGACAGGCAGACTTACGGAAATCAAACTGGACAATGGAGATCAATGCTTTGCCGGCGGGTTATCTGGATATTTAAACGCAGACAATTCGCAGGAAAACGCGGTTACGTTGTCTGTAAATTATGATAAGACTGCGCAGATGTGTTATGTAACAGCACAGATTGGCGATACACTTTGTTTAGATTTTGGAACGCCTTTTGACGGACAGAGTGAGATTTACCAAAAGCTGAAAGATGCACAGGTATAAAGAAAATGGACGCATCGGATGGAACAACCCATCCGGTGCGTTTTTAATAAAAGAAAAAAGCAACAGAGCAGCTCGGGGAAAAGAGCTGCTCTGTTTTGGAAATATGAGAGAGAATAGAAAGGTGGGTAAATCTTTGTTTAGCCAACTCCGAGCGGGGAGAAGGTGATGTAGATTGCTGCGAGAATCGCAAAAGTCACAACAACGACCGGAATGCGGTACTTCCACGGCGTCATATCGACAACTTCCAAGTTCGGCAGTTCGTATGGCGTCTCGCGCGGCTTGATCTTGGAGCAAGCCCACAGCAGAACGATGTCAACAACGAATGCGGTTACTTCAAAGTAGAGGAAGTGCAGCGGAACGGTATTCATCAGAACGCCGTATACAATGATGTGAACAATAATGGTGAGCTTCGGTGCGAAGTTCGGGATGTTCTTGTTGAGCATA
>NZ_JBNMHC010000455.1:0-1487 GCF_050872565.1 Butyricicoccus sp.
CGTACTGTGACCGGTCGCAGCAAAATCTTTTCTCGCTATCGCAGCTATCATGGCTCTACGCTTGGTTCCGGCAATTTATCCGGTGATCCGCGCCGATTTGCTTTGGAAAATCCGGCAGCCAATGGATTTATTAAGTTTTTTGATCCGTATGTTTATCGTTCCAAGATCCCATTTGCCAATGACTCGGAAGCAGCAGAGTTTTATTTGGACAAATTGAGAGAACAGCTGCTGTACGAAGGTCCGGAGAATGTTGCGGCAATTGAAGTTGAATCGATTACCGGTGCCAATGGCGTCATCATTCCGCCGGACGGATATTTGCAGGGATTGCGCAAGATCTGCGATGAATATGGCATTTTGATGATCTGTGATGAAGTAATGGCTGGATTTGGCCGCACGGGCACAATGTTCGCGTTTGAACACTGGGGGGTAAAACCGGATATTATTACGTTTGCCAAAGGCGTTACCTGCGGATATGTACCACTTGGCGGCATTATCGTCAGCAAAGAAATTGCCAAGTATTATGAAGATCATGTATTTCAATACGGCTTGACATATAGTGGGCATTCTCTTGCGTGTGCTGCCGGCGTTGCGTGCGTCAATTATTATCAAGAGCATCATATTTTGGAACATGTCAATCGGGTGGGAAAGGTTCTCGGAGAAATCTTGGAAGAGATGAAAGAAAAGCATCGTACCATTGGTGATGTTCGGTATATTGGATTGTTTTCTGCTGTAGAGCTTGTAAAAGATAAGGAAACGCGAGAGCCATTGGTGCCATATGCAGACCGCAGCGGTGCGATGGGTCGAATCATTCAGCTTCTTACAGATCGAGGTTTTTCTACATACGGACGAGAAAATAATATCAATATCACGCCGCCGCTGATTATTACTGAGCAGCAATTACGAGAAGAAATGAAAAAATTCGATGAGGTGATGGACATTGTTGACAGCGGAAACTTCTAATACTTGGATCTATCGCCAGCCGGTGGAAATTCATTTCGGTTCGGGATCACTGGCTTATCTGGAGAAAGCTGTAGAGAAGATCGGCGGAACACGGGGACTTTTAGTCACCAGCCATTCGTTTCAGGCTCTTGCGCAAGAATTGAAAAGTAATTCTTCCAATCGGATTGCAGCAATTTATCATGGTGTTCGCCCGAATCCGGAGCTGACGTATGTCGAAGCGTGCGATACTTTGATACGAACCAATCAGTTGGATTTTATTATCGCGCTGGGCGGAGGAAGTGTGTTGGATTGTGCAAAAGCTGCTGCAGCTGTTGCAGCGGGACAGTATGATATTCGACACTATTTCGGCACAGATAATCCGCTGCCGGATAAAGGAATTCCTGTCATTGCTATTCCAACAACGGCGGGAACCGGAAGTGAAGTGACCAGTGTTAGTGTGCTGAGTGACGGAAAACGCAAATTGCCGTTAAGTGCAGATTCTTTGACTGCGCAGATTGCTTTGGTTGATCCGGAACTCACGCGAACAC
>NZ_JBNMHC010000456.1:0-1484 GCF_050872565.1 Butyricicoccus sp.
GCGCAGGAAATGTCTGGGGAAAACGGTGCCGCGCGTGTCAAGAAATACAGTGCACCGATGGCAGCCGGTATGAAGTTCAACTACGCTGCCAAGCAGGTAGATGACGAAATCCTGTCCACGCTGGCACAGCTGGCACAGGAAACACAGATCATTGACAAGTACAAAGAGCTGCTCAATGGTGCTGTGATTAACACGGGCGAGAATCGTCTGGTACTGCATCAGCTGGCACGCGGCCAGCAGTGTGATGCTGTCATTGCAGACGGTGTGGACAAGCGCGAATTCTACGTGTCGCAGCAGAAGAAAATCGCTGCATTTGCCAACAAGGTACACGCAGGCGAAATTACCAACGAAGCGGGCGAGCCGTATACCACAGTCGTACAGATCGGCATCGGCGGCAGCGACCTCGGCCCGCGTGCGATTTATCTCGCCCTGGAAAACTGGGCAAAGCTGCATAACACCCTGAAGATGGAAGCAAAGTTCATCAGCAATGTAGATCCGGACGATGCAGCCGCTGTACTGAAGTCGGTAGACATCGCGCACGCTCTGTTCATTGTTGTTTCTAAGTCGGGCACTACTTTGGAGACCCTGACCAACGAGACATTTGTCAAGGACGCCATCAAGAAGGCAGGTCTGGACGTTTCTAAGCACATGCTCGCGGTTACCAGCGAGACCTCTCCGCTCGCCAAGGGCGCAGACTACATGACAGCTTTCTTTATGGACGACTACATCGGCGGCAGATATTCTTCTTCCTCCGCTGTCGGCGGCGCGGTACTGTCGCTCGCCTTTGGTCCGGAAGTTTTTGCTGACATTCTGGACGGCGCAGCAGAGACCGACAAGCTGTCTCTCAACGAAAACATTTTGGAAAATGCCGCTCTGCTCGATGCTCTCATCGGTGTATACGAGCGCAATGTACAGGATTATCAGTGTACCGCTGTACTGCCGTACTCGCAGGCACTGAGCCGCTTCCCTGCTCATTTACAGCAGTTGGACATGGAGTCTAACGGCAAATCCGTCAACCGCCGCGGCGAACCGGTCAATTATGCTACCGGTCCGGTCATCTTCGGCGAGCCGGGCACAAACGGTCAGCATTCGTTCTATCAGCTGCTGCATCAGGGCACAGATATTACGCCGCTCCAGTTTGTCGGCTTTAAAAACAGCCAGATCGGCATGGATGTCACCATTCAAGGCAGCACAAGCCAGCAAAAGCTGTGTGCTAACGTTGTCGCACAGATTGTTGCCTTTGCCTGCGGCAAGGATGACCCGGACAACAACAAGAAGTTTGAAGGCGGTCGTCCGTCCAGCATTATCATCGGCGACCAGCTGACACCGGCTTCTCTGGGTGCGCTGCTTGCACACTTCGAGAACAAGGTCATGTTCCAAGGCTTTATTTGGAACGTGAACAGCTTCGATCAGGAAGGCGTACAGCTCGGCAAGATTCTTGCCAAGCGTGTCCTCGCACACGAGACCGACGGCGCACTCAAGGA
>NZ_JBNMHC010000457.1:0-1473 GCF_050872565.1 Butyricicoccus sp.
ATCAGTGCAATCAATGCGAAAATCGGAAATTTCTTGATAATCGAAAACTTACCCTGTTTCATCGTCTTACACCTCCTCCTTCTTTTCTTTCTTCACGCCATACCATTTCGGGTTGGTAATGCGGAAGTCTGCCATGCGCTGAAGCAGGAACTTTGTCACAGTGATAGCTGTGAACATCGACAAAACAACACCGATGCCCAGCGTGATAGCAAAGCCCTTGACCGTACCGGTACCCATAAAGTACAGGACAAATGCAGCGATCAAGGTTGTGACGTTGGAGTCCAGAATTGCCGAGAATGCACGATGGAAGCCAGCGTCAATGGCGCCGCGGATGGTCTTGCCGTTCTTCAGCTCGTCCTTCAAGCGCTCAAAGATAATGACGTTCGCGTCAACTGCCATACCGATGGACAAAATAATACCTGCGATGCCCGGCAGGGACAGGTTGACATGTGCCACAGACAGGATAACCAGATCCAGTGCGGTATAGAATACCAGCGCGATAGATGCTACGAAGCCCGGCAGACGATAAATCAGAATCATGAACAGCATAACGAGCAGAACGCCGATGCCGCCCGCCATTACACTGGTAGACAGTGCCTTTTCGCCTAACTGCGGGCCGACAGAGCTCATGCTGACCTCTTCCAGAGAGAACGGCAGCTGACCAATGTTGATCTGCTCTGCCAAGGTCTTTGCGGAATCTGCGGTAAAGCTGCCGGAAATGACACAGCTGTCACCGGTGATACCGGTCTGTGCGTATTCGCTGCTGACAGACGGCTGAGACAGCACTTCATCATCCATCTTAATGGCAATGTAGTTCTTGCCGCTCTCTGCGTTAGCTGCAGCCTTTGTGGCCTCTGTCCACTTTTCCTGTGCCTCATCGGTAAAGGTTACCTGCACGTAGTGTTCACTCGCCATGCTGGACTGCGAGATCTGACCATAGCCAGAGGTTGCCGACTTGATGCCGGAACCATCGAGAATGACATTTCCATCTGCATCCTCAAAGGTCAGCTGTGCCGTTGCACCGAGTACCGATACGGCTTCTTCCGGATTGTTGATAGACGGGATGTCAACCGTTACACGGTTCTCACCAGCCAGCTCAACGGTCGCCTCTGTGTATCCCAGAGAATCCAGACGCTTCTGGAGCATTGCCTGTACAGACGCCATATCAGACGACAGATTATCTCTATTGTAATCGTCTTTTAAAATCGCCTCAAAGGTAATGGACGAACCGCCGACCAAGTCCAAGCCTCGCCGGATGCCGTCCTCTTCGTCCATGACACTCGCAATGGACAGCGGCCCCACATTGAGTCCAAATGCCGCCGTGCACGAAAGCAGCGCAATCACTGCAAGCACAGCAACAAAGGACAGAATACTTTTTTTCAAAATCATTCGCCTCCTAGTTGACAATAAGCAAATTTATTATATCCGATTGTGTACCTAAAGTCAATTTTTTTGTACAATTTCACAATTAAA
>NZ_JBNMHC010000458.1:0-1469 GCF_050872565.1 Butyricicoccus sp.
CTTTGGCATGGGCGTGCAGCAGATGATTGAAATCGCCAAGGCGGTTTTGATCGATGCAAAAATGATTATTATGGACGAGCCGACCTCTTCTCTGGGCGAGAAGGAGGTAGCACAGCTTATGAAAACGTGTCGGGAACTGCGTGACCGCGGCATCGGCATCGTCTTTGTATCACATAAGCTGGAAGAATTGTTCGAGCTGTGTGACCGCGTCGAAGTCATTCGAGACGGTCAGTACATCGATACCCGCGACATTAAAGATTGGACCAATGATTCGCTGATCTCCGCTATGGTAGGCAGAACGTTGGACAATCTGTTCCCGAAGGAATTCGGCACCAAGGGAGAAGTAGCTCTCAAGGCAGAGCATTTAATGGAGGGCGGCGTCCTCGATGATGTCAGCTTTGAGGCATATAACGGTCAGGTGCTCGGCTTCGCCGGACTGGTCGGCGCGGGACGTACCGAAACCATGCGTGCCATCTTTGGCGCGGATCCGCTGGACAGCGGCAAGATTTACATCCACGGCAAAGAAGTAAAAATTAAAACCCCACGGCAGGCAATCCAGAATGGCATTGCGTTCCTGACCGAAGACCGAAAGGGACAGGGACTTGTCTTGCAGGAGAGCATCCGCAACAATGTCATTCTCGCCAATTTGAAGGGCTTTACCAGCGGTCTGTTCCTCAGCGAAAAGAAAATCAATGAGGCAACAGAAGCCAACATTCGAGATTTACGCATCAAGACACCATCCGCCAATGAAATCGTCGGACAGCTTTCCGGCGGCAACCAGCAGAAGGTAGTTATTGGCAAATGGGTCAATACCGATGCAGACATCTTTATCTTTGACGAGCCGACACGAGGCATCGACGTCGGCGCAAAGATCGAAGTATATAACGTCATGAACCGTCTGGTCAAAGAGGGCAAATGCGTTATCATGATTTCGTCGGAGATGCCGGAAATCTTGGGTATGTCGGATCGCGTGATCGTGATGCGCGGCGGCAAAATCATGGCAACTGTAGACCGTGACAGCAAGCATTTCAATCAGGAAAGTCTCATGAAAGCAGCATGGGGAGGTACTTTAGATGACTAAGACTAAGAAAAAATCCAATGGTAATTCGTTCCTTGGTACACTGGCAGCTCTGATTATTCTGTGCGTGGTTCTGACCATTGTCAGTGATAAGTTTTTGACGTATAATAACTTGATGTCTGTTTTGAAGCAGACGACGTTTACAGCACTGCTGTCCACCGGTATGCTGCTGTGCTTGATTACCGCAGGTATTGACCTGTCGGTTGGTGCAAATGCAACATTCTGTGCTTGTATCTGTGGTATGCTCGTCAAGGGCGGCATGACCAACTCGTTTGTACTCATCGTTGTCGCTATTGTGGCTGGTACATTGATCGGCTTGATTAACGGCTTGCTGCTGACTCGTCTGCACCTGCCGCATCCGTTCGTATCTACGTTGGGTATGAAAAACTTC
>NZ_JBNMHC010000459.1:0-1466 GCF_050872565.1 Butyricicoccus sp.
CGGGCAAATTCGCTCTCCGTTTGTTATTAATCCGCACAAATGCATCCGCTGTGGCTCTTGTACAGATACCTGTGCATTTCATGCTATTTCGCTGACAACATTTGGCTATCCGGCATAAGCTCTTGAGGCAAAGGAGAGAGTCGTATGGGAACAATGACAATCAATAAGATACGAGTTACATTTACGGACGAAGAAGAAAATGTGTTGTCGGTGATTCGCAAGGCTGGATTTGAAATGCCGACGCTGTGCTATCGGCCGGAACTCTTAATCCATGGTTCTTGCCGTCTTTGCGTCGTGGAAGACAAACACGGACGAACCTTTGCATCCTGCTCGGAAAAACCGCGCGATGGCATGGAGATTTACACCAACACCCCGCGCTTGATGCGTTACCGCAAGATGATTTTGGAGCTGCTGCTGGCATCGCATCAGCGAGACTGCACCGTCTGTATCAAGAGCGGCGAATGTTTATTGCAGGCGACCGCGCGCCGGATGGGTGTCAATCAGATTCGCTATGAGACCCAGCAGACCAATTATCCGCTGGACATGAGTTCTCCAGCGATTGTGCTCAATCCAAACAAGTGTATCTTATGCGGCAACTGCGTCCGCATGTGCGGTGATGTACAGGGAATCGGTGCGGTAGATTTCGTCGATCAAGGTCCGAATTACCGCGTTGCGACCATTGGCGGCAGTAAATTGGCGGATACGGATTGCGTTGGCTGCGGACAATGCCGCACATTTTGTCCGACGGGCGCAATTACGATTAATACCAATATCAATGCAATTCGCGAGGCGATCGCTGACCCGAATGTCAAAGTCGTGGCACAGATTGCACCGGCGGTGCGCGTGGCGGTCGGACATGTATTCGGCTTTCCGAACGGCGTCAATGTGATGGGACGTATTGTCAATGCCATGCATCGCTTGGGCTTTGATGAAGTATACGACACGGCGTTTGGCGCAGATTTTACGGTGATGGAGGAGAGCAAAGAGTTGCTGGAACGGCTGGAATCAGGAGAAAATCTGCCGTTGTTTACTTCCTGCTGTCCGGCGTGGGTGCTGGACTGTGAAAAACGGTATCCGGAGCTGGCAAGTCATTTGTCTACCTGCCGCTCTCCGATGCAGATGCTGGGCGCAGTCATTCGAGAATACTACAAAGACCCGAAGAACAATGAAGGAAAGCGGGTTCTTTCTGTCGCCGTCATGCCGTGCACTGCGAAAAAGGGAGAAATTCTGTGGCCGGAGTCTATGACGGACGGCGTACAGGATATTGATTATGTCCTGACAACCAATGAACTCTGCACGATGATTAAGAAAGACGGTATTTTGTTTGACCGGTTGGAAGTTGAAGCGGTGGATATGCCGTTTGGCATCAGTTCCGGCGCCGGTATGATTTTTGGCAACTCCGGCGGTGTGACAGAAGCGGTTTTACGCCGGTTGAACGATGGGCATGAACGAGCAAAATTGGAGCA
>NZ_JBNMHC010000460.1:0-1453 GCF_050872565.1 Butyricicoccus sp.
AATCAATATACAAAATTCAGCGATTACACTGGGGTGTTTTGACAGACAGGGAAAATTGTGCGTCGTTTCTCATATTGCATCAGAGACCCGACAGACGGCGGATCAATATGCCTGTCAAATAGACAGTGTGCTGCGCTTGCGTGGTTGTGAGCCGTCTCGTATCTATGGCGCGATTATTTGCTCTGTTGTGCCTGCACTCAGCGGAGTGCTGCGTGAAGCGGCAGAAATCTTGTGCCATTGTGATGTGGTCAATGTCTCCTCTGGCGTCAAGACAGGATTGAGTATTCGCATGGATAATCCACGTGTTGTCGGCAGTGATTTGGTATGTGTCGCTGTGGAAGCAGCGGCGAAGAAGCAACTTCCGGCACTGGTTATTGATATGAATACGGCGGTGACATTTACAGCACTAGATGAAACTGGTGCGCTGGTCGGCTCGATTATTGCACCGGGAATGCGCATTGGCTTGGAGTCCTTACATACCAAAGCAGCGCAGCTGCCGTCTATCGGCTTGACGCGTCCAAACACGGGATTGTTGGGAAAAAATACGATGGATGCTATGGCGTCCGGTGTGCTCAATGGCACAGCTTGCATGATTGACGGAATGATTGGACGATGTAAGAATCAGCTCGGAGAAAATTTGACGGTTTATTTGACAGGAACCGACGCAGAGCTTGCCGCACCGTATGTAACGCAGGCGGTTCATCGTGCTGATGATATGGTGCTGTACGGCTTGCACCGCATCTGGATGAAAAACAAGCGGCGAGAAATTTAAAGATGTGAGAAGCAGAGAAATCTGTCTCTTTTTTGTTCTATGACTTGACAAGTGTACATCTAGCGTATATACTGTATATAAAGAATATGAACAGTATATACGGAGGTGGTAGCCGTGCAGATTATTCTGCAAAATACGGGCGGCAAACCGATCTATGAGCAGATTACCGAACAGATGAAAGCACAGATTTTATCTGGCGTGATTCCTGCCGGAGAACAGCTTCCTTCGATTCGGACATTGGCAAAAGATCTGCGTGTCAGTGTGATTACGACAAAACGAGCCTATGAAGAGTTGGAACGCGAGGGATTTGTCGAAACTATGCAGGGACGCGGCACATATGTCTCGCATCAAGATACGGAACAGGTGCGAGAAGAGCATCTCAGACGTATCGAACAAAAATTGCTGGAAGCTGTGGAGATTGCAAAGAGTGCAGGTATTTCCGAACAAGAAATGTGTGAAGCACTGCATCTCTTATTTGGAGGTGACGAGAGATGAAAGCATTAGAAGTAAAGGGACTGTGCAAGCGATATGAAAATTTTACCCTAGATAATGTGAGCTTTTCTTTGGAACAGGGAACAATCACCGGTCTGGTCGGCAGAAATGGTGCAGGCAAGACGACAATTCTTCGCAGTATTTTAGGCGCGGCACATCTTGATGCCGGAAGCATTTCTCTTTTGGGGA
>NZ_JBNMHC010000461.1:0-1446 GCF_050872565.1 Butyricicoccus sp.
CTCAACCATAGACACGGTACGGGAAACCAAGTTGCCCAGATCGTTTGCCAGATCCGAGTTGATGCGGTTAATCAGTGCCTCATTGGAGAATGCACCGTCGGAACCGAACGGGAACTCGCGCATCAGGAAGTAACGCAGGGTGTCTACGCCGTAACGCTCGCACAGGAACACCGGATCGACAACGTTGCCCTTGGACTTGGACATCTTGCCACCGTCCAGCAGCAGCCAGCCATGACCATAAATCTTCTTCGGCAGCGGCAGATCCAGAGCCATCAGAATTGCCGGCCACAGAATCGAATGGAAACGCACGATTTCCTTGCCGATGAAATGAACGTCAGCCGGCCAGAACTTCTCAAAGTCGTTGTACTGCTCGTTCTCATAGCCCAGAGCGGTGATGTAGTTGGTCAGCGCGTCAATCCATACATAGACGACATGCTTCGGATCGGACAGCACCGGAACACCCCAGTTAAAGCTGGTACGCGATACACAGGTATCTTCCAGACCCGGCTTGATAAAGTTGTTGAGCATCTCATGGGCACGAGAGGACGGCTCCAGCCAGTCTGGATGCTCCTCGTACAGCTTGATGATGCGATCCTGATACTTGGAAAGACGGAAGAAATATGCCTCTTCCTCTGCGTCTACGACTTCACGGCCGCAGTCCGGGCACTTGCCGTCTACCAGCTGTGTCTCGGTCCAGAACGACTCACACGGCTTGCAGTACTTGCCCTTGTATACGGACTTGTAAATATCGCCCTGATTCTTTAGACGCTCGAAAATCTTCTGAACAGCCTCTTCATGATACGGATCTGTCGTGCGGATAAAGCGGTCATTGGAAATGTTCATCAGCTTCCACAGATCCTTGACGCCGCTTACAATCTTATCGACAAATTCCTTCGGGGTAACGCCAGCTTCCTTCGCCTTGTCCTCAATCTTCTGACCGTGCTCATCGGTACCGGTCAAGAACATGACATCATAGCCCTTCAAACGCTTAAAGCGAGCCATGGTATCCGTTGCTACAGTACAGTAGCAATGACCGATGTGCAGGTTATCAGACGGGTAGTAAATCGGAGTAGTTATATAAAACGGTTTTTTCTCCAACGAAATCGCTCCTTCACTTCATACTATTATCTATTATCATATACCAAAACAGGGCGTATCATCAAGTTATTTTGATAAATTTCCTGTTTTTTACGAAAAAAAATTGGTGCCCATCCGGAAATTTCCCTTACGTACACAAAAAAAGACACGGCAGAGCCGTGCTCTGTCGTGCTTTACGTTTTGTTGTCTGTGCTGTCCTGCGGCGGACGATGCGAAACGCGGATTTCCACCCCGCGAATGCGGTCAAACAAATGATACAGGGCGAGCAAAAAATACGGGCACACCACGATGAGCAGCAATCCGCCGAAGATAACCGAAAGAATCATCCAGAACAGAAAGCTGAGCATC
>NZ_JBNMHC010000462.1:0-1445 GCF_050872565.1 Butyricicoccus sp.
ATCACACAGAACACGGCGACACTGATAAGTGCACAGCGCACGCCGGAGCGAATCCGCGCTGGCTTTTGTGCGCCATAATTTTGAGCGACAAATACAGAAAATGCATTGCCGAAATCCTGCACCGGCATGTAGGCAATGGTGTCAATTTTTACCGCAACGGCAAAAGCGGCCATGACAGCGGTGCCGAAGCTGTTTACGATGCCCTGCACCATGAGAATGCCGAAATTCATGACGGACTGCTGTAAACAGGTACAGCCGGACAGCGAGAGAATGCTGCGGAGATTTTCTTTATTCCAACACATATCACTGCGTGACAGACGATATTGCGGAAATTTTTGAAGGAAATAGCACGTGATGCCAATGCCGGAGACAAATTGAGCAAAGACGGTAGCAAGGGCTGCCCCTCTGATGCCCCAGTCAAGACATACCACAAAATAGATGTCCAGTGCGACATTGAGCACAACGGAAATGGCGAGAAATAGTAATGGAATAGAGGAATTTCCGATGCCGCGCAAGACATTAGAAAAATAATTGTATAAAAATGTGGCGAAGAAGCCGAAAAATACGTAAAACAAATAGGTATGCATGTCCGCAAAGGTCTCTGGCGGGACTTGTAGCAATCGAATGATTGGATCGAGAAAAAGATAGAACACAAGCATCAGGTACAGAGACAGTGCACCGGTCGTGCTGAAAGACAGAAACATGCCGTTTCGCATAGCGGATTCATCACGCCTGCCGTATGCCATGGACAAAAAGGCACTGCTTCCCAGACACAGACCGATGATGACAGAGGTTAAGAAGGTCAGAATGGTATATGAGGAGCCAACCGCCGCGAGTGCGGTGTCACCAATATATCTGCCGACAACCCAAGTATCTACGAGATTATACAGCTGCTGCATGACATTACCGAGCATGAGCGGCAGGGCAAACAGCCATAAACTGGTGGTAATATTTCCTGTGGTGAGGTCGCGTTCTCGTGTCATAGCGTGTCTGTCCTTTCGTCAAAATCATACTTTTTTAAGTATAGCACACAGAAACAGAAACGCAATATATCAATATTCTGCTAGTGTTTACAATTTGTTCATACATTATTTGCTATATCATCACAAAAGCCTGCTATGATTGGTATCAAAGTTAATAATTAACAATGTTAACTATTGGAAATGAAAGGAGGTTTATATGGAATCGAGAGAAAATTGTGCTGCTGTCTGGAATCGAATGCGGCGAATGCGGCAAATTCAACTATGGCGGTTGAGCGAAGGCATGACCAAAGCTGAGACAGAATTGCTGCATGGCATGTATCATCTGAGTGAACAAAATCCAGAAATTCCGGTTTCTGAGCTGCCGCGTATGTGTCATATGCAGACTTCTGCCATTTCTCGGCTGATGAAGAAAATGGAAGCGGATGGCTTAATTGTCCGCAAAATGGATCCGAATTGCCGGAG
>NZ_JBNMHC010000463.1:0-1444 GCF_050872565.1 Butyricicoccus sp.
ATTCATTGGCAATTGCCTTGACGGTAGACGATTTGCCGCAGCCCTTATCGCCATACAGCAGAATGTTGTTAGAAGTTCTGCCAGCCAGCAAAGCCAGTGTATTGTCGCGAATCGTCTTTTTCTCCAGTGCATAGCCCTTCAAATCGGTCAGGCGAATCGGATCCGGATGTTCAATCGGCTGGAACTGATTATCTACAATCTGGTATGCGTTAGCGCGGGCAAAGTAACCATAGCCCTGCTTACGATACAGCTGACATAAACCTTCGCAGTTGCCAAACGGCAGCGGAGAGCCTGCAGCAAACGTCGGCAGCTCATTCAGTGCGCTGCTCAGCTTCGGATATGCCTTACCTGCAAACTCCAGAAAGTCTGCGCCGGACAGAGAAATCAGCGTGTTAACGGTGTACAGATCAAAATCAATTGCCTTGCGGATCTCTGCCGACAGCGGCTCGTTGAGCTGCTTGGTCAATACATTGGTATCAAAATGAATCTCTTGTGCAAGGAGCTTGCCAAGATCGCGATTTTCAAAATGGAAACGGCAAAGCTTTGCATATTTCTGGCAAAAATCTACCGGTGTGGTGTACAGGGCAGACATTGTGTCTTCATAAGCCTTGTATACTTCTGTGTTGCGCAGATTGCTGAGCACCGTCAGCGATTCCATGCGCAGGCGAAGTGTTGTACTATTCATGTGTGATTCACCCTTTTTTATTTCTTTCAATTTTCTAATCCTATCACAATCAGTGAATATTTGCAAGGGACAGGCACAAATCCTGCACAATTTTCTTATACTGATAGAGAGGAAACTTTTCGGAGGTGCGGAATATGCAATCCAAACGTCTGATTCTGAGTCGGTCGCAAAGCGAGGCATGGCAGCTCTCTCGCGCTCTGTCCGCCTGCGGCATTGCCAATACACCAACTCGCCCGCCGCGTTCCAAACAAATGCCATCGTGTGCATGGGCGATTGTCATAGATGACAAAGATACTGCACGAGCAAAAGCCTGTCTGAAGCATGTGACGGACATGGAGTGGTGCTGGGGGAATTCTGATGATTTATCTGGATAATGCAGCGACAACGCTGGAAAAGCCGCCTGCGGTATCCAATGCGATGCGCTGGGCGATGCAGCACGCCGGAGGCGTCGGCAGAAGTGCTCATCCCCCTGCGATGCTGGGCGCAGATATTGTATATGATACTCGGCGGCTGGCAGCAAAGCTGTTTGATGTGTCCGATCCCCGCCGCGTTATTTTTACTGCAAACGCCACGCAGGCACTCAACATGGCACTGTATGCCATGGCACAGACCTGCCGTCATATCGCGATTTCCAGCTTTGAACACAATGCTGTGTACCGTCCTGTGCTGGAGCTGGTCAAACGACAGAATATCAAACTCACGATACTCAAAAGCGAACTGTGGAATGATGATATGCTGCTGGAGCAAGCACAGCAAGCA
>NZ_JBNMHC010000464.1:0-1444 GCF_050872565.1 Butyricicoccus sp.
GAATTTGTGATGAAAGGGTGGAGAACAAGATGCTCTCAAGTGAAATTCAAGAAGTGATGCGTGAATGCGGACAGCTGATGCTGCGAGCAGATCACGCCAATGCCGACGTAGAAAATAAAGGAAGATACAATGATCTTGTCACGCAGTATGACAAAAAGATTCAGGATATTCTGAAAAAGCGGCTGCTGGACATTGCGCCGGATGCGCATTTTCTCGGAGAAGAAGAGGATGTTCATGAGTCGATTGCCAAAGGCCGCGCCTTTATCGTCGACCCGATTGACGGAACGACCAACTTTGTCAAGGATTATAAGTGCAGCGTAATTTCTGTCGCCATGACGATGGACGGCGAAGTGACGCTGGGATTGGTGTACAATCCGTATCTCGATGAGATGTACACGGCACAAAAGGGTAAGGGTGCGTCGTGCAATGGCATTCCGATTCATGTCTCTGACCATGTGCTGCATGAAGGCATTGTGCTGTACGGTTCGGCTTCGTATTATCGGGAATTGATTGACGAGTCTTTCCGTCTGCTGCGCCTGTGCGCCGATGAGGCGATGGATATTCGCCGCAGTGGCTCTGCTGCGTGGGATCTGTGCACGATTGCCGCAGGCCGTGCAGAGATGTACTTTGAACTTCGCTTGCAGCCGTGGGACTTTGCCGCAGGCAGCTTGATTGTCACAGAAGCAGGCGGTACCGTCACCTGTGTCGATGGCAGCCCGATTGCTGTCGATCAGCCGTGCTCGATTCTCGCAAAGGGCACACGGGTAGACGATGGATTTATGCGGGAGTAAAAGCACGATGAATTTCTTGGCTCTCCCTCTGGGAGAGCTGGCATTTGCATGGCAAATGACTGAGAGGGCGAGCACGTTACCAATTCTGTATCAGGGTTAGCCTGATTCGTCAGGGTTCACTGGCTGCTCCCTCAGTCTTGCCGCAAAGCGGCAATCCAGCTCCCTCAAAGATGGAGCCTAGCCCTCTCTGTCGCTGCGCGACATCTCTCCCGGAGGGAGAAACAAGTTTGGTCTGTGCGTAAATGCAAACCGAAAGCACCAGTTCCGGAAAAATTTCCGGTTCTGGTGCTTTCTTGTGTGTATTAGTTTGGTTTATTTGTTTCCGGCTGCGTCCAGCGCGGGATTTCTACGATGGCTTTGAACAAGTCGCCGTCGATTTCCACGCGGCAGCTGCCGTGCATCAGCTCTGCGAGGCTTTGAGCGATGGATAAGCCCAAGCCGCTGCCCTCTGTGTGGCGGGAGCGGTCGCCGCGCGTGAAGCGCTGCATCAGCTCCTCTGCGGAGATGTTTAACTCGACGGCAGAGATGTTTTTCATCGTCAGTACGCACATCGTGTCAGTCTGTGTGATGTCCACATAGACGCGGCTGTGCGGAACGGCGTAGCGGACACAGTTGGAAATCAAGTTGTCCAGCACGCGCCACAGCAGTCTGCC
>NZ_JBNMHC010000465.1:0-1442 GCF_050872565.1 Butyricicoccus sp.
AAGCTGCAAGATCTATTGACCGCCGCCGTTTGGGCGCCGTCCGGCCGCAATGAACAGAGCTGGCACTTTACCCTTCTGGCAGACCGCGAGAAGATTCAGGCTCTCGCCGCCGCTGTCAAAGAGGCGGACCATCGTCCGGCTGGCTATAATTTCTTCGCTCCGTCCGCTTTTCTCATCGTGTCCGGCGAGCGAGACAACCGCAACAGCTTTTTGGACGCCGGTGCCGCCATGGAAAATGTCCTGTTGACAGCGACTTCCCTCGGTCTCGGCTCGTGCTGGATCAATCAAGTACGCGATGTGTGCGACAATCCAGCAGTGCGTGCGCTCTTGACCGAATACGGCGTACCGGAGAGTCATATCGTCAATGCTTCTGCTGCTATCGGCTATCCGGCAGCAGATCCTGTCATTCACGAGAGAAAGCCACATACCACGACCTTGGTACGATAACAATAAGATGAGGAGGCAGTGCCATGTCTTTGGAGCAGCAAATCGAAACATTACAACAAATGATTGACGAATCTCAGCGCATCGTCTTTTTTGGCGGCGCCGGTGTCTCGACGGAAAGCGGCATTCCGGATTTTCGCAGTGTCGACGGATTATATCATCAGAAATACAAGTTTCCGCCGGAAACCATTCTCAGCCATTCCTTTTTCCAGTCTCAGCCGGAGGAATTTTTCCGGTTCTATCAGGACAAGATGCTCGCGCTGGACGCCAAGCCCAACGCCGCACACAAAAAGCTCGCAGAGCTGGAGCAGGCAGGCAAATTAACCGCCGTCATCACGCAGAACATTGACGGTCTGCATCAGGCCGCCGGAAGCAAGCGCGTCTATGAGCTGCACGGCTCTGTGCATCGCAATTACTGCCAGCACTGCGGCAAGTTCTATGATGCCCAGTACATGAAATCGTGTCACGGCATCCCCAAATGTACCTGCGGCGGCATCATCAAGCCGGATGTCGTGCTGTACGAGGAATCGTTGGACGAGCAGTGCCTGACTGACAGCATTCAAGCCATTGCACAGGCGGATATGATGATTATCGGCGGCACGTCGCTCGCCGTCTATCCGGCAGCCGGACTCATTCAATACTTCCGCGGCAAGCATCTCGCCGTCATCAACAAGGGACAAACCCAGCGCGCTACTGGCGCGCAGTTGCTGATTGATGCGCCGATTGGACAGGTTTTCAGCCAAATTCAAGTGAGATAATAAAAAAAGAGCCAGATCCGGAACGGTTCCGGATCTGGCTCTTTGGCTTTATCTGACGCATAGACCAAACTTGTCTCTCCCTCCGGGAGAGATGTCGCGCAGCGACAGAGAGGGCTTTTGGCTCCCTCGTTGAGGGAGCTGTCATTTGCCTTGCAAATGACTGAGGGAGTAACCAGTTCGCCCTAACGAATTAGAGTAACTCTGATACGAACTTGTTCGCGTGCTGCTCCTTCCGTCACG
>NZ_JBNMHC010000466.1:0-1433 GCF_050872565.1 Butyricicoccus sp.
ATGTGCACACGCGCTGGCAAATCAGTGCAAAGAGACAGATCCGATTGATACAATTATTTGTCTGGACGGAACCGGCATCATCGGTGCGTTTCTATCCGTATAATTGCAAAAAATGATGCCCGCGTCAGAGCATAAAAAGATCTATGTGATCTGCCCGGAATGCGCAAACAAAGGTCAGATGTTTTTCCGCGAGAATGTAGAGCCGATGGTCTATGGCAAGAAAGTCCTTATTCTTATGGCAACCGTAACGACCGGCATCAGCATTCGCCGCGGTATGGAATGCATTGATTACTACGGCGGCAACCTCAAAAGCGTATGTACTATTTTCAGTGCCGTTGATGACGTGGACGGCGTGACTGTCCACAATATTTTCACCGCAGAAGACATTCCCGGCTATGCATCGTATCAGCGCCGCGATTGTCCATTCTGCAAAAATAATACGCCAATTGAAGCTTTGGTAAATTCTTACGGATATTCCCAGCTTTGATTGATAAAAGTGCTTATATCATCTCCAATTCACACTCTTTCCTATTCTCATGCAGCGTGTTGCTTCAGCCAAGCGATACGCGCACAAACAAAAAACACGCAAGAAGTTTCTCTCCTCTTGCGTGTTTTTTTGTTGTCTTTAGACTATTTCTCCCACTTGATTCAAATTTTCCTGTAGTTTGTGAAAAAACCGGCTGCTGTGATACCCGTCCGCTGCCGCATGAGAAATGGTCAGCGAGACCGGCAAAGTCAAACTGTCATCTTGCTCTGTGTACTTGCCAAACGCCAAAATCGGAAACAGTGCTGGATCGTCGTTTCCTGCTGTATAGGTAAAATAGCCGGTATAATCCAGCCACGGCACACAGCTAATGCAAAAGAAATTCATCGGCTGGCCATCTCGCGCCTTCATGCCGTGCCGATTTCCATACGTCTGCATGACGCGCAGATAGTCTTGATAAAACGCGGAAAAATCCGATTGATAGTGCATCCATATATCGCTGAAGGTTTTATCATCTTCATGAAAAATGGTAAAATTCGGATGAGACACCTCCCACACGCCTGCATTTCCGTCCGGTGTGAGCATCATCCGCATTTCATCCATCTCATTTACTGTTCGCGAAGCGGCATACAAAAAACAGGGAAAGAAATGCAGCTCGTGCTGCTTGGCAAATGCTGCGAGTTTGGTCACATCCATGCGAACCGTCAGCGAATACCCACAGCGGATCTGATGCCGATAATAGGCAAAATGCTCCCGCCTCGCCCACGTATCCATATCAATTGCCCGATATGCCGGATAGCTCTGTTCCATACGATTTCACCTCTTTGGTTTTCTTTTATTATATCACATGCAAATAGTTATGGCATAGATGCAAAACGAGTGGTACAATAGAAACCGAAACCAGGAGGAGTATCATGGAAGAACTGCTTTTTGAACAAACAGCCCGCGG
>NZ_JBNMHC010000467.1:0-1418 GCF_050872565.1 Butyricicoccus sp.
ACGCACAGTCCCGCGTGCTGATCTTGGGCACGATGCCCTCTCCTAAGTCGCGGGAAGCTGGATTTTATTATGCGCATCCGCAAAATCGCTTCTGGCGGGTTCTGCCGATGCTGTACGGAGAACAGCCGCTTGTCGGGGATATTCCCAAGCAAAAAGACTTCCTCACACGGCATCACATTGCCTTATGGGATGTCTTAGATAGCTGTGATATAGAGGGCGCATCCGATGCGTCTATCCGCAATCCCGTCCCCAATCGGATGCGTGATATTCTTGACCATGCGCCGATTACCGCGATTTTCTGCACGGGACAAAAGGCGGGAGCTCTGTTCAAACGCTATTGTCAAAAGGACTGTGGCATCCAAGCACAGGTGCTGCCGTCGACTTCTCCGGCAAATTGTGCTGTCAAGCTGGAACAATTATTGGAACGTTATGCCGTCATTCGACAACTTACAGAATAGGAGAAACAACACAGATTTATGATTCATACGATTATTTGGGCGATTTATTTTATTTTGTATTTGATTATTGTGTCCCCAATCCGGGCGTATTATGCACATCAAATCAAAAAGGGCAATCGAGAAAAAGTACAAGCGGGTATTGACCGCATGGTACATAACTGGGCGCACCGCCTGTTGTGGGCAGCCGGTGCAAAGGTCATAGTAGACGGCAAAGAAAACATTCCGCAGGGAACCGCTGTGTTTGTCGCCAACCACCAGAGTGATTTTGACATTCCGGTCATTTTGGCTTGTGTCGGGCAGCCGCGCGCACTGATGGCAAAGGTTTCACTGGCGAAAATTCCGGGTCTGCGTTCTTGGATGGATCTGCTGCAATGTGTGTATGTAGATCGCGAGGACGAGAAGCAGGCTGTGCGTGCACTGATGGACGCGACACGATTGGTCAAGAGCGGCGTTTCCATGACGATTTTCCCGGAGGGAACCCGCAGCAAGGGCGGCCCAGTCAAAGAATTTAAGGGCGGTGCTTTCCGTGCGGCAACCAGCGCAAAAGTACCGGTTGTGCCGGTTACTATTGACGGCTCGTTCCATCTGTTAGAGGAACGCTATCGCGTGCATTCGGGCACGGTACATGTTACGATTCACAAGCCGATTGAAACGGCTGGTATGAGCCGACAGGAAGTGCGCGAACTGCCGGAGCGCGTGCGAGAAGAAGTGCTGTCTGTGATGGACGAAACATATCGCGGAGAATAACATACGAACCCTGCCCATCGGCAGGGTTTTCTTGCTTCTAAAATAATTTGTAAAAAACAGTTGACAACAGAGAATAAGTGTGTTAGTATAAACAAGTCGCTGAGAGATGCGGCGGATGAATGAGACGCGGTACGCTGGTGTAGCTCAGTTGGTAGAGCAGCTGATTTGTAATCAGCAGGTCGGGGGTTCAAGTCCGTCCACCAGCTCCACGAT
>NZ_JBNMHC010000468.1:0-1417 GCF_050872565.1 Butyricicoccus sp.
CGCTTGCTATCAGTGTCTGGAGCGCGGAGACGGTCATTGCATTCAGAATGACGAAGTCAATGCTTGGATTGATAAGATGGTGGAAGCTGACGGCATTATTTTAGCCTCTCCGGTGTATTATGGCGGCATTGCAGGCGGCATGAAGTGCTTCCTTGACCGCGCCTTTTTGGCGGCAGGCCCGAAGCTGCATCATAAGGTCGGTGCTGCGGTTGTCACGCTGCGCCGTTCGGGCGGTCTGGAGACCTATCAGCAGCTCAATGCATACATGAACACGATGGAAATGGTCATGGCAACGTCCGACTACTGGCAGGCAGCGCACGGTTTGGATAAGGGAGAAGTCTGTCAGGACACCGAGGGTGTAGAAGTCATGCAGAAGCTTGGCAGAAATATTGCTTGGCTGGTCAAGCTCATTGCGTACGGCAAGGGCACAGTGGATGCGCCGGAGACCGGTGCACGCACGATGACCAACTTCGTTCGCTGATGCAGAATGCAACAAAAGTTGCGCGCAAAAATTGGGCACTTTGTGGAAATTTTGCTGTGACATGCAGGAACTTCTAAATTCATCTTTCAAAAAAATCCGCTGTATGCTATAATATAGCCATTGGAAAATGGATTTGCGGTGCTGTCACCCGTATGAGCACGCAAAAATGTAAAATTCTCAGGAGGTTTTTCACTATGACTAAGGCAATTCGTGTAAAGAATACCGAAGACATTCAGAAGATCAACAAGATCGTTACCCAGTTCCCGTTCGATGTATGGATTCATGGTAAGTCCGGCATGGTAGACGCAAAGTCTCTGCTGGGTATGTTCCTGCTCAGCCTGAACGAGCCGCTCAAGCTGGTTATCGAGGACGACATTGAGCCGAATCAGGTAAAGAAGCTGTTCCGCGAACTGGAAGACTATCTGGACATTGATGACGACGAATAATTCGTAAATACAGGCAAACAGCGGAGTGCTTGGCACTCCGCTGTTTTTTATCTTTCCAAAAGATCGCGTCGAGCGTGCCGCGCACGCAGATAGGCGATGAGAGTTGGTGTTTTGTGGTCGATGTCATCCTGCGAAACACCGCGCATAACGAGCAGTTCTTCTCGGAGCGGTTCAGAGCCGGTCACAAGACAGTAGCCGGAGTTGGTTTCGGCACAGATGCGTACCGGCATTCGCCGCCAGACCTGTCCGGAACCGGCGGTGCGCTGCTCGTATTGGATACGCTGCTGTTCATATAAGGCATGTCCGGCACCTTCGTCTCTGACTTCCGCACAAAATAGCTGCATGTGCAGGGTTCCTGTCAGTCCGAGCGCCTGTTCCAGTCGCTCTTCCCAATCGTGCGGGAGATAGTCGGCGTCTTCCGGAAAATCCGACTCAATGACAGCGAGCGCGGTCTGTGCATAGTGTGTACTTTCCTTGGGGAGAATCGTAA
>NZ_JBNMHC010000469.1:0-1395 GCF_050872565.1 Butyricicoccus sp.
ACTGGGCATTGCGTCCATGTGGTTGGCTGTCTTTGCGGATACCGGTGTTGCCATTCTGTGTGTTCTCAACTCGATTCGCACGCTTTACAGCAAACAATAAAAGATTTTTTTAGACCGTCGGGCGCAGGCTCGGCGGTCTTTGTCTGCTCCGGAGAAAAATATTGCTGAATATGCGCGGAGATGCTATACTGATACATACCATACTTATACGATTACATAGATAGGAGATGAGGACGTGCAGGGGAGAAGCAAAGAAATCCGGCGGGCGTTTCGCTATGCGTTTCCGCATACCATCCCCATTTTTGCCGGCTTTTGGTTTCTTGGCATTACATACGGCGTGTATATGAATGTATCCGGCTTCAGCTTTGTCTATCCGATGCTGATGAGCATGACGATTTTTACCGGTTCGATGGAATTTGTCACCGCCAATATGCTGCTCGGCGGATTTCATCCGTTGCAGGCATTTGTCATGGCAATTCTAATCGGCGCACGGCATTTGTTCTATGGCATTTCTATGCTGGATAAATTCCGCGGCATGGGCTGGAAGAAATTCTTTTTGATTTATGGCATGTGCGATGAGACATTTTCCATCAATTATTCGGCGGAAATTCCCAAAGATGTAGATCGCGGATGGTTTATGCTGTTTGTGACCGTGCTCAATTATCTGTATTGGGTGACCGGCGCGACGATAGGCGGTTTGTTCGGCTCATTGATTCACTTTAATACGCAGGGATTGGACTTTGCAATGACAGCGATGTTTGTTGTGATTTTTATGGAGCAGTGGATCAAAGATAAAAAGCACACCAGTCAGTTTGTCGGCTTGGGGGCATCGGTTTTGTGCCTGATTCTTTTTGGCGTAGATAGCTTTATGGTTCCGACGATGCTGGTTATTTTGTTTTTCTTGACGATTTTGCGCAAGAAAAGAGAGGAGGAACAGGCATGACGGTTTCGCAGCAAATTGTTACGATTGCCATTATTGTGCTGGGCACGGAGCTGACACGTTTTTTGCCATTTTTCCTCTTTCCGGCGGAAAAACCAACGCCAAAATACATCCAATATCTCGGAAAGGTATTGCCGGCGGCGGTCTTTGGCATGATTGTTATTTACTGCTTGCGCAATGTCAGCCTGTTCTCTGGCAGCCATGGCATCCCGGAACTGATTGCTATTGCTGTGACGGCAGGACTGCATTTGTGGAAGCGGCAAATGCTGCTGTCCATCGCTGGAGGCACGATTTGCTATATGGTTTTGGTACAGATGGTGTTTGTTGTATAAATATTGTAAGTAATAAGTAAAATAATTAGCAATGAAAAATAACACACAAAAATCACAGAATTGCACAATAAAGAACTGTATATTTTTTATATTTACATATATTAAAATTTTGCGTAATATAGA
>NZ_JBNMHC010000470.1:0-1389 GCF_050872565.1 Butyricicoccus sp.
TCCGTGGAACTGCCAACAGTAGAACAAGTGCAAAAGGAACAGCAGCGACTTCGTTATCAGAGAAGATACCGTCGAACACTAAAAAGCACGGTTTCTGTTCTTATCGTTGTTGCAGCTTTGGCTATTTTGGTGGCAACCCTTTGGATGCCGGTCTTGCAGATTTATGGAACCTCTATGACGCCGACGTTAGAGGATGGCGATATTATTTTTACCGTCAAAACACACGCGTTTGATTCCGGAGACATCGTGGCGTTTTATTACAACAACAAGATATTGGTCAAGCGAGTAATTGCAGAATCCGGAGACTGGGTCAATATTGACGCAGATGGAACAGTATATGTCAATGATGTTGCGCAAAAAGAGACATATCTCGATGAGAAGGCTCTTGGCGATACAGATATTCAGCTTCCGTATCAAGTGCCGGATGGCAAAGTTTTTGTTTTAGGCGATCACCGAGCGACTTCGGTAGATTCAAGAAATACAGCAGTCGGATGCGTTGGACAGGAACAAATTGTAGGAAGGATCCTGTTTCGTGTTTGGCCGCTCGAACGGTTTGGAGTAATCAAGTAGAAAGGAGTTCATACCGATGCGCATAACAGGGCTGCGGTCGGCAGAAAATTATGCCGGTCAGAGAAAAAAACATTCTCTTTGGAAAAGAATTGTAGCAGCTCTTGCCTGCATAGTTGTCTTTGTCACAACATATATGCTGATTTTACCAGCGATTACGGCAGAAAATCAGACGTATTGCGGCAAAGACCATGAACACACCTTACAATGTTTCTCCGATCCAAATGCAGATGTTGAGTCACAGGAAACTTGGGAAAAAGATATACAAACCATTTCTTTGACAGGTAAACCGGCAGAAGATGTTGTGGCGGTTGCCAAAAGTCAAATTGGTTATGAAGAGAGCCAAAAAAATTACAACGTCACAGAAGATGGACAGCAAAAGGGTTACACGCGATACGGCGCATGGTATGGCGATTGCTATGGTGACTGGGATGCGATGTTTGTCGCGTTTTGTCTGAATTATGCGGGCGTGCAGGATTATCCGGCAGATGCTGATTGCAAGATTTGGATGGAACAGGTTTCTGCTGAGCCGTATAACGATTTTTATGATACAGATGCCTATCAGCCACAGGCTGGAAATTTGATTTTCTTCGATACAGATAAAGATGGAGAGGCAGACCATATGGGCGTGGTTGTTTCTACAGATGTAGAAAATGCCAAAGTTCAAACAATTGAAGGCGATGTGTCTGACCGCGTTCAGTATAGCACCTATGCTTCCGATGACGCCACAATTCTCGGCTACGCAAGCATTCCGGATAACGCGGAGGAGGACTCTAGTGCAGTTGCTGTACAGGGAAAAGGTAATGGCAATTCTGGCGGGCA
>NZ_JBNMHC010000471.1:0-1384 GCF_050872565.1 Butyricicoccus sp.
AAACATTCATCATTCTGCCGCTTTGAAATTATATACCGGCCGAATGCGCTGTACAATGTCCGCTGTCGGCGCAATTTGTTCCACAATTTCGTTCATCGTTTTATATGCCATTGGCGATTCATCCAGCGTGCCTTGCTGCACGCAGGTGGTATAAATGCCGCGCATAGATTGCTGAAATTGTTCCAATGTCAAGGTATTCTTGGCATCGGTGCGACTCATCAGACGACCGGCGCCGTGCGGTGCCGATTGATTCCAATCTTCGTTGCCTTTTCCCACACAAATCAGGCTGCCATCCCGCATGTTGATCGGAATGAGCAGCGTTTCTCCTAATTTGGCAGAGACGCTTCCCTTGCGCAAAATCATTGCATCGGTATCAATATAATTGTGAATCGTTGAAAAGGCATCTAAACAGGTTAATCGCATATTTTGCAAGATACTCTGTACCATTGCCTGCCGATTGCGTACCGCAAACCGCTGTACCAGCTTCATATCATGGATATACTCCGCAAACAGTTTTCCGGACACATACGCCAGCTCTTTCGGAACATCCGGCGCATATTCTCGTTTGATTTTCGCCGTCATGCGCGCGATTTCCTGTTCGCGTCCCTGCGCTTTGAGCTGCTGCATCGCTTCCTGCACCAGCGGTCTATATCCCTGCTGCAATGCCTTCCAGCCCGCTTTTTGATAGAAACTCGCTGTCTCCACGCCAAGATGCCGACTGCCCGAATGCACCACCAGATATAGATGTCCGTCTTCTCCGCGGTCTATCTCGATAAAATGATTGCCGCCGCCCAGCGTGCCGATGCTGCATTGCGCGCGCTTGATGTCCACATGTCCGGCACAGCGCAGCTCTCTCAGGTCGATGTCCTTTGCCAGCGGATGCGGATGCGCATGGATCGCATGGCCCGACGGAATGTACGTGCGAATGACGCGATCCAGCTCGTCAAAATCAATCTGCGTTTCTTTGAGCTGAACGGTTTCCATGCCGCAGCCAATGTCCACGCCGACCATGCCGGGCACAACCTTATCCGTCAGCGTCATCGTCGTTCCAATCGTGCATCCCACACCGGCGTGTACATCCGGCATGATGCGAATTTTGGAATCCGCAAATGCTCGCTGGTCACAGACCTGTTGAATCTGCTGCCGCGCCTGCGGCTCTAATGTCTTGCAAAAGCACTTTGCCGTGTTGTACGTTCCTCGAATGGCAATCATATTTTACCCCTCCTATCGCGTCAATTTCCGGATATAGCAAAAAGACCTTAACTTTCGTTAAGGTCTTTGGTGCAGATGGAGGGACTTGAACCCTCACGTCCTTGCGAACACTAGCACCTGAAGCTAGCGCGTCTGCCATTCCGCCACATCTGCATGGCGTCTCTTCTTTTGT
>NZ_JBNMHC010000472.1:0-1382 GCF_050872565.1 Butyricicoccus sp.
AAACATTCATCATTCTGCCGCTTTGAAATTATATACCGGCCGAATGCGCTGTACAATGTCCGCTGTCGGCGCAATTTGTTCCACAATTTCGTTCATCGTTTTATATGCCATTGGCGATTCATCCAGCGTGCCTTGCTGCACACAGGTGGTATAAATGCCGCGCATAGATTGCTGAAATTGTTCCAATGTCAGCGTCTGTTTGGCATCGGTGCGGCTCATCAGACGGCCGGCACCATGTGGCGCCGACTCATTCCAGTCTTTGTTGCCCTTTCCCACGCAAATCAGACTGCCATCGCGCATATTGATCGGAATGAGCAGTGTTTCTCCCTGTTTTGCAGAGACGCTCCCCTTGCGCAAAATCATCGCATCGGTATCAATATAATTGTGAATCGTCGAAAAGGCATCCAAACAGGTTAATCGCATATTTTGCAAGATACTCTGTACCATTGCCTGCCGATTATAAACCGCAAACCGCTGCACCAGCTTCATATCATGGATGTAATCGGCAAACAGCTCGCCGGATACATACGCCAGCTCTTTGGGAACATCCGGCGTGTATTCCCGTTTGATTTGCGCCGTGGTGCGCGCAATGTCCTGTTCGCGCCCCTGCGCTTTGAGCTGCTGCATTGCCTCCTGCACCAGCGGTCTATATCCCTGCTGCAATGTCTTCCAGCCTGCTTTTTGATAAAAGCTCGCTGTCTCCACGCCGAGATGCCGACTGCCCGAATGCACCACCAGATACAGGTGTCCGTCTTCTCCTCGGTCTATCTCAATAAAATGATTGCCGCCGCCCAGCGTGCCGATGCTGCATTGCGCGCGCTTGATGTCCACGTGTCCGGCACAGTGCAGCTCTCTCAGGTCGATGTCCTTTGCCAGCGGATGCGGCTGCGGGTGAATCGCATGTCCCGACGGAATCTGCGTGCGAATGACGCGATCCAATTCGTCAAAATCCATGCTCGTCTCTCTGAGCTTGACGGTTTCCATGCCGCAGCCAATGTCCACACCGACCATGCCGGGCACAACTTTATCCCTCAGCGTCATTGTCGTTCCAATCGTGCATCCCACACCGGCATGTACATCCGGCATGATGCGAATGTTAGAATCCGCAAACGCCTGCTGGTCACAAACCGCTTGGATTTGCTGCCGCGCCTGTGGCTCCAGCGTCTTGCAAAAGCACTTTGCCGTGTTGTGTGTTCCCCGAATGGCAATCATAGGTTCCCTCCTGTTCTGAAATGTTCTGAATATAGCAAAAAGACCTTAACTTTCGTTAAGGTCTTTGGTGCAGATGGAGGGACTTGAACCCTCACGTCCTTGCGAACACTAGCACCTGAAGCTAGCGCGTCTGCCATTCCGCCACATCTGCATGGCGTCTCTTCTTTTGT
>NZ_JBNMHC010000473.1:0-1376 GCF_050872565.1 Butyricicoccus sp.
AGCTCTGGAGTATTGGGGACCGGTTGACTGGTACAACGGCGGCATGGAGCACACCACGCTGCATCTGCTGTACTCTCGTTTCTGGCACAAGTTCCTGTACGACATCGGCGTTGTTCCGTACAAGGAGCCGTACAAGAAGCGCACCAGCCACGGCATGATTCTGGGTCAGAACCCGCACAACTTTGCCTATCTGCCGGAAGAAGAAAAGAAGAAGCTGCTCGAAGAGTATGGTTCGGAAGAAGCTGCACAGAAGCATCTGGCAGAGAAGTACGGCGAGATGGCAAACCATCCGGTTGTTAAGATGTCCAAGTCTCTGGGCAACGTTGTCAACCCGGATGAGACCATTGACGAGTACGGCGCAGATACCATGCGTCTGTACGAGATGTTCATCGGTGACTTCGAGAAGTCCGCTGCTTGGTCTCCGAAGGCCATCAAGGGCTGCCGCCGCTTCGTAGAGCGTATTTGGAACCTGTTTGACAAGGTACAGCCGGGCGACGAATACAGCGAGGCAAATATGGTTGCGATGCACCGCACCATCCAGAAGGTTTCCGAGGACATTGAAAACCTGAAGATGAACACGGCTATCGCACAGATGATGACCCTGCTCAATCAGCTGACCGAGAAGGGCGTCAACCGTGCAGAGTACAAGACTCTGCTCGCGCTGCTCAACCCGTTCGCACCGCATGTCACGGAAGAGCTGTGGCAGATGATGGGCGAGACGGATCTGCTCAGCCTGCACACCTGGCCGAGCTTCGATGAGAGCAAGACTGTAGAGTCTTCTGTCACGATTGCTGTTCAGGTAAACGGCAAGGTTAAGGGCACCGTAACGCTCCCGATGGACTGCCCGAAGGAGCAGGCTCTGGAGATCGCTCTGGCAGACACCAAGGTACAGAACGCCATTAACGGCAAAAACGTGGTAAAATCTATCGTTGTGCCGAACAAAATCATCAATCTCGTTGTCAAGTAAGGGCTTGTACAGGTTTTTGCAGATTTCTGAAACTTGTGCTTGACACCGCACCATGAAAACGATATAATATATACACGGCATTATGCCGATGCATAAGCATAAGCGTTTATTGGCAACGCGCGGAGGGAGGGAAAACAATGTCGGAAATCCGCGTAAAGGAAAACGAGTCTCTCGACAGCGCACTGAGAAGATTTAAGAGATCGTGCGCAAAGGCGGGTGTGCTTTCCGAGCTTCGCAAGCGTGAGCATTATGAGAGCCCAAGCGTAAAGCGCCGTAAGAAGTCCGAGGCGGCTCGCGCAAAGAGAAGAAAGTATTAATTACTTGCTCAAACAGCACCGGAATGGGAAACTGTTCCGGTGTTTTTTGATGCCTGAACGGCGCATACTTTCGCCGGTTTCGGGCAAACTGA
>NZ_JBNMHC010000474.1:0-1371 GCF_050872565.1 Butyricicoccus sp.
CAGATCCGGCACAGTCAGGAAAAACAGGTGCGAGACAAGGAGAATTATGCTGAACTTACATTTGGTAGAATTTGTGCGGTCTGCGGTCAAAACAGCAGATTTCCCAAAGGATAACCTGCCGCAGATTGCCTTTGCAGGCAAGTCGAATGTCGGAAAATCCTCGACCATTAACCGATTGCTCAATCGCAAAAACTTTGCCCGTGTAGGCAATGCGCCGGGAAAGACCATTCACATCAATTTCTTTGAAATTGATAAAAAAGTGTACTTTGTTGATTTGCCGGGTTATGGCTATGCAAAGGTCTCAAAGAAGGAGCGTGACCGTTGGGGCAAGCTCATGGACGAGTATTTTGCGAGCGATGATACCCTGACGCTGGGCTTTCAGATTGTAGATATTCGGCATAAGCCGACGGCGGACGATGTCACAATGGCAAATTGGTTTTTGCAGACCGGCGTGCCGTTTGCCATTATTGCCAATAAGTTGGATAAAATCAAAAAGAGCCAGCTGGAGAGCAGCTTACAGACCATTCGCACAACGCTGCATCTTCCGGAAGATGTGCCGGTCATTCCGTTTTCCGCAGAAAAGGGAAATGGCAAGGATGAAGTTCTTGCGCTGATTCTGGAACATATTCATGAAGAAAAATAATGTATTCTTCCTGTGCAGGGAGATATAGATAGAAAAGGATGATTCAGACCAATGAACGAAAAGAAACCATTTATCACCAAGGAGCAGGCAGAAGCAATTGTCAAGGAGTATCCGACTCCGCTGCATCTGTACGATGAAAAGGGAATCCGCGAGAATGCACGCAAGCTGTATGATGCATTTTCTTGGAACAAGGGCTTCCGGGAGTATTTTGCTGTCAAGGCAACACCGACACCGAAGATTTTGCAGATTCTGAAGGAAGAGGGCTGCGGCACAGACTGCTCTTCTCTGACAGAGCTGATGATGAGCGATGCATGCGGTTTCAAGGGCAAGGAGATTATGTTCTCTTCCAACGATACACCGGCAGAAGAGTTTGTGCTGGCAGACAAGCTGGGCGCTACCATCAATCTGGATGATATTACCCATATTCCGTTCCTTGAGGATGCCATTGGTCATATTCCGGAGCGCATTTGCTGCCGCTTTAATCCGGGCGGTGTGTTCCAGCTGGGCGGCTCAAAAGAAGGCTTCCAGGTTATGGACAATCCGGGCGATGCCAAGTATGGCATGACGCGCGAGCAGATCTCTGAAGCGTATAAGATTCTCAAGCAGAAGGGCGCGAAGGAGTTCGGCATTCATGCATTCCTCGCTTCCAACACGATTTCTAATGAGTATTATCCGGCTCTGGCACGCATTCTGTTTAAGCTGGCTGTTGAGCTGAAGGAAGAGACCGG
>NZ_JBNMHC010000475.1:0-1367 GCF_050872565.1 Butyricicoccus sp.
CAGCTTGCTGCGGATCGCATCCAGTTTATTCTTTACGGTGCCGTCCATCTGGAGTCCTTCCATTTGCAGGCGCACGCCGCCCAAGACAGACGGATCGACGCGCTGTTCCAGATGAATTTTCTTGCCGGTCAGACTGCGCAGTTTTGCAGTCAGCTCGGCCTCTTGCTCGGCATCGAGTGCAACGGCAGATACCACCGTCACGGTTTCAATCCCATTTTCCCAGTTGTACTCTTTGCGGAACTGCTTGGCGGCGTCCATAAATTCATGCACCGCATTGTTCTCGATGAGTACCTTGAGAAAATTGAGCAGATAGATATGGAGCTTCCCGTCAAACGCCTCATTGACGAGGGCGATGCGCTCTTCCTTTTTGAGCGTCGGCGCACCCATCAGCGTGAGATACTTGGGATTCTCCTCAAAAGCCTGTCGAAGGACGGCGAGCTGACCGAGAATTTCCTCAGTCGCTTCACACTCTGTTGCCAAACTGTACAGCGTCTTGCCGTATGCTTCTGCAATATCCGTCATGAAGCCTCACCTACACCCTTAATGAACTCCGAGATCAGCTCTTCGTGATCCTTTTCATCGATTTCGCGCTCGACTACCTTGGATGCAATATCCACGGCGATGCCGGAAATCTCGTCCTTGAGTTCGTTCATGGCCTTCTTCTTTTCCTGCTCGATCTGCGCCTCTGCCTTTTCGCGCAGGCGGGCTGCATCAGACTTCGCGGTTCCTACAACCTCATCATAATGCGCCTGTGCCTTGCGGCTGGCAGCCTTGGTGATGTCCGCAGCTTCTGCCTTGGCATCATCCATGCGCTTTTCATATTCATCACGCAGCTGCTCGGCGCGGGTCTGCGCCGTTTCTGCGTCGGCATAGGTCTTGTCGATCTCCGCCTGACGTGCGTTGAGAATATTCTGTACGGGTTTGAAAAGAAAGTGTTTGAGCAGCAGGAACAACAGCAGCAGGTTAATCAGCTGTGTAACAATTTCCCATGGTACAATGGAAACCAGATCTAAAGTACCCAAATTCATTCTCCTTTCCTGAAAATGTCCCCTGTTTTACGCAAAACAGGAAGCCCGGCTGTCTCTTAGAGCTTGCCGAGGAAAGGATTTACGAACATCAGGATCAGGGCAACAACGAAGCCATACAGACCGGTGGTCTCTGCCAGGGCACAGCCCAGAATCAGGGTAGAGGTTACCTTGCCCTGCGACTCCGGCTGACGGCCGATTGCTTCACACGCCTTGCCGGCAGCGTAGCCTTCACCGATACCAGGGCCGATGCCGGCGATCATTGCCAGGCCAGCGCCGATTGCAGATCCTGCGAGTACAATTGCCTTTTCCATAATTATTTCCTCCTGAATTTTCCTAATA
>NZ_JBNMHC010000476.1:0-1360 GCF_050872565.1 Butyricicoccus sp.
GTGCAGCAAGGCACGCTGGATGAATCGCCAATGGCATATAAAACGATGAACGAAATTGTGGAACAAATTGCGCCGACAGCGGACATTGTACAGCGCATTCGGCCGGTATATAATTTCAAAGCGGCAGAATGATGAATGTTTTGTGAATCTCGACAGGGAATGCTTTACAGCGCGGCGCAAGGTGTGCTATGCTACATAGAGTCATAAAATGAGGAGATGAGATAGAACATGGAACCGGAAAACAAAACAAACTATCAAGTCAAGCTGGTAGAAGAAAAATCGGAGCCGGTTCAGCCGGAGCGACTGGAAGAAGACCCGTTGGAAAACCTTCCGGATCTTTCTAGTCAGACAGGCGGTCTGCCGATTGTGACCTTTATTTTGGTTTGCCTGTCTGCAGGCATTATCCTGTTGATTGAGCGTGTTCTGACGGTTGGTTCTGTGCCGATAGCTGTAGGATGTATAGCGTTTATCTTGATGGCGCTGTTCGGTATTGTGGCTCTGATTCGCGGTATGTTTCAAAAATTACATGCCCAAAAGGAACAGAGCAGCGCGTACACGCTCAGTGCCGCGGTGATGACGATTGGTATTTTGGTAGGACTGATTATCGGCGTTGTCAGCAGCTTCTGATTTTACAGAACCGTCATAATTGCGGCAAATGAAATGGGACATTTCTCGGCATACTAAAGACAACAGCACACAGGCTGTTTGGTTTTGTCCCTACCTTTTTCATGTTTTGATAGCAGAACCCCGGGCGGGAGCGTTCGGGGTTCTTTTGTGCGCACGTCCGGCATATGTTGGGATATACGGCACATCTTGTCAAAAAAACTTGTCAATATTTGTGAGATGCCGTATAATATAACCAATTGTATGGCGTAAGAAGGAGGAGATGTGTATGTATTGCATCCGATGCGGAAAACAATTGGCAGACGGAACAAAATACTGCATTTATTGTGGAGCACCGACTGCGGTGCCAGAAAAGCCGAAAGAGGTTTCGCCAGAGGATGATTTTACCATCGCCGTTCCGAAGGATTATGTACAGAGCGACGCAAGCGGTATGGATGCAACACAGCACATTTCGTTTGGACAGGATTTTATGCCGGATCCGGCAGAAGAGTACATGCCAAAGGGATTGCAGGATGAAATCAGTCAGGTCATTGATGAGGAATGGGGAGAACGGAAACAGGCTGCTGCACACGAAGAAAAAGCAGAAGATGTGGATGAGGATTCGACACTGCTCCGACAGTACGTGCAGGACGTGATGTCGAGTGAGAATACGCATCAGCCGGAACAGGCAGAGAGCGCGCCGGAACAGCCTGTGCTGACACAGGAAGACACACGGGCATTTGCCGCAGATATTCAA
>NZ_JBNMHC010000477.1:0-1359 GCF_050872565.1 Butyricicoccus sp.
ATTTTATGCACCATACTCATGTTGCTGAGGATGGTCAAAGCGTCGCGCATATGGCGTTCGCGGACGGTATCTGTGATAACAACCAGCTCCGCGGAATCTGTGTCAGACGGCTTCTGAAGCACCTGAGAGATGCTGACGCCGTTGTTGCCCAGCACGCCGGATACACCGGCGAGAACACCCATACGATCTTCGACTTCCAGACGCAGATAATACTTGCTCTTGATGTCTTCCATCTTTTTGATAGGCAGAGATTTGTAGCAGGTACAACCGATGCGTCCGGTGCAGTGCATTTGAATGTTGCGGGCGGTGTCAATGATGTCGCCGCAAACGGCAGAAGCGGTCGGCAGCTCGCCTGCGCCGCGTCCCATAAACATCGCATCGTCCAATGCATCACCGTGTACAAAGACGGCATTGAATGCATTGTTGACAGTGGCGAGCGGGTGAGAATCCGGAATCAGCATCGGATGAACGCGAACTTCAATGCCTTCATCGGTGTTGCAGGCAACGCCCAACAGCTTGACGGCTTTTCCCATTTCCTTTGCATAGCGAATATCCCGTGCCTGAATGTTCGTGATACCTTCTGTAAATACATCGTCAAAGGTCACACGGGAATGAAACGCAATGGATGCCATAATCGCAACTTTTCGTCCTGCGTCATAGCCTTCAATATCGGCGGTCGGATCCGCTTCGGCATAGCCAAGCTCAGTGGCTTTTTCCAATGCCTCAGAGAACTCCATGCCGTCCTCTGTCATACGGGTGAGAATATAGTTGGTCGTGCCGTTGACAATGCCCATAATCTCTGTGATGTGATTTCCGGCGAGTCCCTGCTTGAGCGGATGGATAATCGGAATTGCTCCGGCAACCGATGCCTCGAACTGTAAATCACAATGATGCTCTTTGGCAAGTTCGAGCAGTTCTCCGCCGTGCACGGCAATCAGGTCTTTGTTTGCTGTGACAACGTTTTTGTTGGCTTCCAGTGCTTCCTTGATATACGTATGCGCCGGTTCAATACCGCCCATCAGCTCAACGACAATCGAAACCTCTGGATCAGAGAGAATATCATCCCAGCAATCGGTCAGCAGAGCGGTTTCTACACCGGAACGCGGCTTGGATGCATTGCGCACGAGAATGTGAGAAATTTCAATCGGTGCACCTGCGATTTGCGGCATTTCGTCAGCACGCATAGATAGCAATTTGTATACGCCGGTGCCAACGGTGCCCAGACCGAGCAGGGCAATTTTAATCGGTTTGTTTGACATAGAATCTATCACCTTACTTTTAAATCGAAAAATACCAGTTCTTGTTTATCATAGCGCATTTGGCACAGGTTTGCAATGGAAATGGCATAGAAAACGGCTG
>NZ_JBNMHC010000478.1:0-1358 GCF_050872565.1 Butyricicoccus sp.
CTGCTGATAAATAGCAGTTTGAATGGCATTCTCATAGAACTTCTGACGCAGATCTGCTTCAACGCCAGCGAAGATCTGATCGTGGAACTGCTTGGTAATCTGATCTTTATAGCTAGCGTACAATACATCATATACGTCCTGATAATGATCTGCCGGCTGCGGATTCTCCGCTGCCATAGAAGGAGTCTTCTTGTCGGCATTCATAATGTAGGACATATCGAACATATCCTGCGTTGCCAGCCAGTCGTTCAGAACCAGCAGCTTCTGATACTCGGTCTTTGCGCCAGAATTGTTGACAACCTTGACAGCCTGATTGCGCTTTTCACGCACAATGTCGCCGTAGTACTGCACGCCCAGCTGGTCGCCGTACATAAAGGTCATAATGGTACCGGTCAGGTCATCATAGCTATAGTCGCCGCTTCTGACGTCCTCTACCGTCTTACCAGCAAGAATCAACATCTCGCCCAAAACGCCGAGACCATCCTCGCCCTTGTCATTGTACTGCATGTAGAACGGCAGCTGTGCACCAAGGACATCTGCGTTTGCCTTCCAGTTGTCCTGATACTGCTGGAACATATACAGTACTGTCTGCTGCTGATCTGTAGTCAGCTTCTTTTTGGTTTCTGTTCCGTCTGCTTTCGTAGACTTCACACGAATGTTTTTCAGTTCCTTCTTTACGGACTTGACTGCTGGATCAGATGTATCAACGGTCGTATCTGTATCACCAGCACTATCTGCAACCATTGCTGCATTGACATCAGACTCATCCAGACTGAATGGAACCTGTTCGTCTCCCACGGTAATCGAGCCGCTCGCAGAGATTTTCTGCTTGGTAGCAGGTTTTGTTGTCTCTGTGTTTGTATCAGCGGTCTGTGATGTGGTAGAAGACGGATCTGCCGCCTGCTCTGGAGCTGCGTATGCCGGAAGTGCCGACATACCCATGAGCAAAGACAGGAACAGACTCAAGATTCGTTTGAATTTTTGATTCATAATCTTTTCTCCATCTTTGTCCAAAAATGTGAACATCTCCTGCTTTCCTTATGCATTTCCCTTGCGTGAGTTGGTGTATCTTCTCTAAAAAAGAGAAAATAACCGATGTAACACCCCTTTTCCTATTTTAAAATTATTGCCAGCGAGGGATAGCACCCAGTGACCCAAACCGAATGCTATCCCTGCCGTCTATTATATGCTTTTGACCGCGTTCCTTTTGGAAGAACGCCGTCGAAGAGCCAATTATAAATCCGAATGGATCAGATCATGTGTCAGTCCAATTCGGTTGGTCTTGAAGTGGAAGAACGGACGCTCCGGAAGCTGGAAAATATCCATCGGCTTCATATAATCATCCAAGCAAGCATCAA
>NZ_JBNMHC010000479.1:0-1354 GCF_050872565.1 Butyricicoccus sp.
CGCATTACCGATCTGGAATATCAGCTGTTTACAGAGGTGCGCGAACAGATTTCTGCCGCTGTGCATCGCATCCAGATTACCGCACAGACGTTGGCACAGACCGATGTGCTGTGTTCGCTGGCAGAAGTGGCGGATTTGTATCAGTATTGTTGTCCGGAAGTCGAATACTCTCCGGTTATCGACATCAAAGAAGGCAGACATCCGGTCGTTGAGCGAATGCTGCGCGATACGATGTTTATCGCCAATGATACCCTGCTCGATGATAAAGCCAATCGCATTGCGGTAATTACCGGCCCGAATATGGCGGGTAAGTCAACGTATATGCGTCAAGTCGCGTTGATTACGATTATGGCGCAGATGGGCTCGTTTGTTCCGGCAAAGTCTGCTCGTATTGGTATCGCTGACCGCGTGTTTACCCGCGTCGGCGCATCAGACGACTTGGCGAGCGGACAATCGACATTTATGGTCGAGATGAGTGAAGTTGCGGATATTTTGACTCATGCGACTCGATTCAGTTTGGTCATTCTCGATGAGATCGGCCGCGGTACTTCGACGTTTGACGGCATGAGCATCGCCCGTGCCGTGGTGGAATATATCGCAGATCCAAAGAAAATCGGTGCCCGCACGCTGTTTGCCACTCATTATCACGAACTGACCGCGCTGGAAGATTTAATGGAAGGCGTCAAGAACTATAATATCGCCGTCAAAAAACGCGGCGAGGATATTACGTTTTTGCGTAAGATCATTCCGGGCGGAGCGGATGACAGCTATGGCATCGCCGTGGCGAAGCTGGCTGGTGTTCCGAAGCCGGTACTGCGACGCGCCAAGGCGATTCTCAAGGATTTGGAGGATCATGCGCCGAAAATTGAGGTGCATGAAGTGGAAGAAGCTGAGGAAGAGGCACCGCAGATGTCTATGGCCAGCTATCAGTCCAATGATGTGGCGGAGAAATTGCGCGCCGTCAATGTCAATACCATGACGCCGATTGAGGCGCTCAATCTGGTCTTTGAGCTGCAAAAAATGGTGGAATAATCAAAACAATCCGTGTATAATAAATGCACAGAGTTTCAGAATAGAAAGCAAACTGGGAGGTGTGCTGCATGGCAGTGATTCATGAACTGGATTCTCATATGGCAGATTTAATTGCTGCGGGTGAAGTGGTTGAGAGACCGTCCTCTGTGTGCAAAGAGCTGGTGGAGAATGCAATTGACGCCGGTGCGACACAGATCACAGTTGAATTGGAGCATGGCGGCATCACATATTTGCGTGTTCGCGATAACGGCTGCGGCATGGCACCGGAGGACGCACCGATTGCGTTTCGCCGCCATGCGACGAGCAAGATTCGCACGCGGGA
>NZ_JBNMHC010000480.1:0-1349 GCF_050872565.1 Butyricicoccus sp.
CGTCTGCCGATCACGCTGGCACTGGTAACTCGTGCCCTGACCGGCCCGATCAACATCAACAACGACCATTCCGATGCGATGGGTGCCCGCGATGCCGGCTGGATTCAGCTGTTCGCAGAGAACAACCAGGAGGCATACGACAACTACATCCAGTGTATGCCGATTAGTGAGAACCCAGACGTTCGCCTGCCGATCATGGCATGTCAGGACGGCTTCATCACCTCTCACGCGGTAGAAAACATCGAGCTGGAAACCGACGAGATGGTAAAGAACTTTGTCGGCACCTACAATCCGGAAAACTACCTGCTCAAGCATGAGAATCCGCTGGCTGTCGGCCCGTATGGCATCTCTCCGTACTACATGGAGGCAAAGGTTGCTCAGGCAAACGCCATGAAGAATGCCAAGAAGGTCATTCTGGAAGTCGGCAAGAAGTTCGGCGACATCACCGGTCGTTACTACGGCTTCTTTGAAGCATACAAGATGGAAGACGCAGAGACCGCTGTCGTTCTGATTGGCTCTTCTGCCGGTACCGCTCGCGAGACCGTTGACGAGCTGCGCGCACAGGGCCGCAAGGTCGGCATGATTAAGGTTCGTGTATTCCGTCCGTTCCCGTTTGAAGAAATTGCAGAGGCTCTGTCCGGCTGTAAGGCTGTCGCTGTTCTGGACAAGGATGAGAGCTTCTCCGCTGCTGGCGGCCCGCTGTTTGCAGAGACCCGCAGCGCGATGTATGATCTGGACAATCGTCCGAAGGCTATCAACTATGTATACGGTCTGGGCGGCAGAGACTTCCGCGTAGAGGACTGCACATACATCTTTGATGAGCTGGACAAGATCGTAGAGACTGGCAAGACCGGCGAGGTTTACCGCCACATCGGACAGAGGGAGTAATAGACCATGGCATATAGTTTGAAAGAACAGTTATCGAAAGAAGAGCGCTTTGTCGGCGGTCATCGTCTGTGTGCCGGCTGCGGCGCAGGCATCACCGTTCGCGCTGTCCTGCGTGCACTGGAGCCGGAGGACAAGGCAGTAATCACCAATGCAACCGGCTGTCTGGAGGTTTCTTCCTTCCTGTATCCGTACACCGCATACACGGACAGCTACATTCACTGTGCGTTTGAAAACGCAGCGGCTACCTGCGGCGGCGTAGAGGCAGCATACAATGTCCTCAAGCGCAAGGGTAAGATCCAGGACAACTTCAAGTTCATCACCTTCGGCGGCGACGGCGGCACCTATGACATCGGCTTCCAGTCCCTGTCCGGCGCGATGGAGCGCGGCCATGACATGGTATATGTCTGCTACGACAACGAAGCATACATGAACACCGGTATCCAGCGTTCCTCTTCCACCCC
>NZ_JBNMHC010000481.1:0-1344 GCF_050872565.1 Butyricicoccus sp.
CTTGACCGTCTCCGTCACCGGATTCTGATCCGGATGGAACTTCTTGATATTTTCCATTCGTGCTTTCATGCCCGAATACAGGAAAATACTGTAGCGATTGGGATTATTTTGTAAAACGTAATCTGCACAGCGGCCGACAATGACACATGGCTTTTGTGCAAGCTCTACGATGGTCTGAGATTGCAAAATAAACATACGGTCATCGGAATCCGTGATGGTTCCAAAGCCTCCAAGGCCAAACGGAAGCGGATTCTTCGATTGATTCTCCATTTCATTCAGACGATCTTCGTCAATATTGTGCTGTTTTGCAGTCATTTCGACGATTTCGCTGTCATAAAAAGGCACATCCAGCAGAGCAGCCAGTCTCTTGCCTATATCATGACCACCGGTGCCGTATTCGCGGCTGATGGTAATAACCATATCCTGTTTCATATCTCTTCTCCTTTTAGAAGCAGCCCAGATAGAGACAATGCTCTATCTGGGTTCGTTCTGTTATCAGCCAATCTCATCCAGCTTAACCGGACGGCCTTCCTTCAGAGACTTTGCAGCAGCCATGGCGATCTTAACCGGCTGAATGCCGTCAAAACCATTGACCGGTGTCTCGGTATCGTTGAGAACTGCCTCGGTAAATGCCTTCGCCTCAGCAATAAATGCATTATTGTAACGCTCCAAGAAGAACCAAGTCGGCTTTGCAACCTCTACGCCTTCTGCGCTGGAAATCATAGCGGTGTCATTCAGATCATTGGATACCTGTACGCATCCCTTATCGCAATGTACTTCGGTACGCTGGTCGTAACCATAATGAGCAGCACGGCTGTTATCGATAACGCCCAGCGCGCCGTTTTCAAACTTCATCATAACGATTGCCGTATCTACATCGTCGTACTGGTCATAGCCTGCGCCGGACAGTGCTGCGCCGTAAGCGGTAACTTCGGTTACTTCGCTGCCTGCCAGATAACGAACCATATCAAAATCATGAATGGTCATATCCATGAAGATACCGCCGGAAACCTTGATGTAATCCATAGACTGATGGTCTGGATCACGAGAGGTTACCTTGACGATGTTCGGCTTACCAAGTCTGCCGGAAGCAACCGTGTCACGAACCATCTTATGGTTGTGGTCAAAGCGGCGAACGAAACCAACTTGCAGCTTTACGCCAGCTTCCTTAACTGCGTCCAGTGCTTCCTGAATCTTATCCAGCTTGGTGTCAATCGGCTTCTCGCAGAATACATGCTTGCCAGCCTTTGCAGCGCGGATGATAAACTCAGCGTGTGTGCTGGTGGAAGAGCAAATAAATACCGCTTCGATAGACGGATCAGAGAAAATCTTTTCCGGATCATC
>NZ_JBNMHC010000482.1:0-1344 GCF_050872565.1 Butyricicoccus sp.
GGTGCGGCAACCTCCACACGGCGCAAGGTGTTGCGCGTCATGAAATCCGCAGAGGCGATATATATCTTGCGCGTCTCGCCCTTGCCAAAGATGTAAATACGAGAATGTTCCAAGAATCTGCCGACAATGCTGACAACACGAATGTTTTCAGTTTTCTTCGGTACACCGGGAAGCAGACAGCAAATGCCGCGCACCACCATGTCAATCGGAACGCCCGCCTGCGATGCTGCCATGAGTCGATCCATGATTTTCTTGTCTGTCAGCGAGTTGATTTTGATGCCGATATATGCCTCTTCGCCGCGCTTGGCGAGAGCAATTTGCTCATCAATCATCTCCAGCACACGATTTTGCAGGCAATGTGGAGCAATGAGCAGAGGACCGCTCTGCTTGAGGGTTTCACCCATAGCCAAGGCTTGGAATACCTGCGCGGCATTGCGGCCGATTTCCTGATCGTATGTCAGAACCGAATAATCGGTGTACAGACGGGCGGTCTTTTCATTATAATTGCCCGTACCAATCTGGGTATAATATTCCGGCTGACCGTTTTCGCCCATGCGGGTAATCAGGCACAGCTTAGAATGGACTTTATAACCGTTGAGACCGTAAATCACGGTACAGCCTGCTTCTTCCAGTCGGCGCGACCATTCGATGTTGTTTTCCTCATCAAATCGAGCTTTCAGCTCGACCAGAACCAAGACATCCTTGCCATTTTCTGCGGCTTCACACAGGGCTTCGACAACCTGACTGTCCTTTGCCACGCGGTACAGCGTCATTTTGATGGAGACAACCTTCGGGTCGGTTGCTGCTTCATGCAGCATACGCAAAAACGGTTTGATGCTCTCATACGGATAGGAGAGCAGCTTGTCGTTCTGGCGCACTTGATCGAGTACCGGAATCTGACGTTGGATGCTCGCGGGCTG
Source organism: Butyricicoccus sp. (assembly GCF_050872565.1). Taxonomy (GTDB): domain Bacteria; phylum Bacillota; class Clostridia; order Oscillospirales; family Butyricicoccaceae; genus Butyricicoccus_A. The sequence continues at coordinate 921 of NZ_JBNMHC010000482.1, forward strand.
ACGCGGCGAACGATGCGGATAAAACAGTGCACTGTTGCCGCGCAGGGTATTTTGCAGCATGAACAGATACGACAGATCCAGCGGCGTATTGTTTTTGAATACAGCGTATTCTTCGGTCTCCAAGTGCTTGCACAGCAGCTTGACAATGCGTTTGTCAAGGACACGGCTCATTTCTAAACGAATCGGTGCCAGACGGCGGCGTTTTTTCATCAAACCGCTCATGAACTCGCGATAGTCCAAATCCTCGTCATATAACGCATCGGCATCAATATCTGCATTTCTGGATACACGAATCAACGATTTTGCCTTGACGTCGTAATTCGGGAAAATCTTGGTGATAAAGTGCAGAATCAGCTCTTCGCTGAGCATATATGTCTTGGGACGTTCGGAAACTTGTACCAGACGCGGCAGGGCACTGCTGGAA
>NZ_JBNMHC010000483.1:0-1344 GCF_050872565.1 Butyricicoccus sp.
AATTTGTCACGGGCTGCCGCAGCGAATTAGAAGCAGTTCATCGGCTGCTGCAAGGCAAGTGCCGCATGGTCATTCTGACCAAGGGCGCAAATGGCTCCAGCGTGTATACGCGCACGACTTCTGCGCATACTCCGGCACGAAGAGTTAAAGAAGTGGTGGATACCACTGGCGCAGGAGACTCGTTTGCCGGTTCTTTCCTGTTTCAGCTCGCACGGGCTGGCTATGGCGTGGATGATTTGGATACCATCAGCGAACAGGAATTGACGGGATTTTTGAACTTTTCTGCGGACTACGCCGCTCTGACTGTCGGAAAGATGGGCGCGGCAATGGCGAGCATGGAAGAAATGAAGCAAGTGTACGGAGAATAAAATAGCGAGAAAAACACACCAAAAAAACCAGCACCTCTCGCCGGATAAAAAAGAAGCTAGGCGCAAAGCCTAGCTTTTTTTGTCGTCCTTATTTCTCTTTCCTGCTACTTCCTTCTCTATTTCCTTCTCTTTTTTACCACAATTGCTGAAAATTGACACACACAGAACATTTGCCATCAGAAAGGATTAAATTTCACATAGTATAAAAGTACGTAAAAAGCCTTGAAAGCACACTAAAATCGTAACTTCCAAGGCTTTATGGTATGGAGCAGGTAACGGGAGTCGAACCTGCTTATGCAGCTTGGGAAGCTGCCGTTCTACCGGTGAACTATACCTGCGTACAACATTTATGATAGCACAGGGGATGGGCGATTGCAAGCGAAAAATGGGTGTTGATTTAGGACATGCTGTATAGTATAATACATTTATAAAGTATTTGCAAAGAAACCATGCATGTACAGGAGGATGGGAAAATGGCAGCACAGAAGGAAGACCGCAGAATCCGCAGAACCAAACGGCTGCTGCGTCAGGCGCTGGCGGAGATTATGAATGAGAAGGAATTCAAGGACATTACCGTCAAGGAGATTACAGATCGGGCGGATCTCAACCGCGGTACATTCTATTTTCATTATACTGACACCTATGACCTGCGCAATCAGATTGAAGATGAACTGGTCGAGGAACTGAAAGAAGCAATTGCAGAATTTCAGCCGACAAAAAATGAGATGTCTACACGTCCTATGCTGAAAAAAGTGTTTGATTATGTGCAGAGCCAGCGATTTTTGTTTTGCACCTTTTTGCTGCGCAGTGCAGACAGCGGCTTGCAGAATAAGATCATGAATGTCATTGAAGATGTGGTCAATCGCACGCGCAATGCATTGGACATCAACGAGAGCGAAAAGAGCAGAAATTATCACAACCGCTTTATGTCCAGCGGTATTATTGGCTGCGTTACATTGTGGCTGCAAGACGATGG
>NZ_JBNMHC010000484.1:0-1341 GCF_050872565.1 Butyricicoccus sp.
ATCTCGGTGCAGCGAGACTTCTTCTGTTGCACTGAGAATAAATCCAAAATCAATGACGAGCTGGAAATACACCATAATGGCTGTTGCAACGCCGACTTTGCCATATACCGTTGCGCCGAGCACACGAGTCTCATACGGCACAACAATAAAGCTGAGAAAGTACGTAGAAAACTGCATGATATACAGCATAATAGTATTTTTCAGCAGCACGCCTTTTTTGGAGCTGAGGGCTTTTTTGTTCAGTTTCAAATTGGAGTCCTTTCTGTCTGTTTACAGACGGTTTTTCATCGAAAATAGTGTGCGCAGAATGCGATAGTGTTTTTTGCACAGCAGATCAAACGCGAGCTTTTTGGCACGCGGCAGCTGAGACAGATAGCGATTGCTCTGGAACTGCGGGAAATGCTGCTGCATATACTGATAAAATTCTTTCAGAAGCGGATGCTTGGGATTTGCCATCAATACGCGAACCGAAGCGGCGATAAATAAATGGTCAATCGCAAGACGGCACAGCTCGTCCCGATAGGTTTCGTACAAACCATTTTCTCGATACCAGCCGAGTAAATCGTCAAAGGCATCGACGATTTCATGGTTTCGATCGACATTGCTGTTGCGCGTGATGGAGTTTTCGCGCACGACATAGTAATAATATGGCTTCTGGATACAAACTACACTTTGTGCCTTGGCAAACAGCTTGGTTGTCGTGCGAATATCCTCATACCAAACGCGGCCGGGATACCGAATCCCGGTTTCTAAAAACAATTTGCGCGTATAAATACGATTCCATGCATTCGGAAGCGCAAGCAAGAGCGTTGGCGTGTCTGCCAGCGTAAACATACGGGCTTCCGGCAATGGGTCAGTAAAAACAGCAGAAGTATTGCCGTTGTTATCGGTTCGGAAACCGAACGTGATGATGTCAGCATGGGTTTCGTCTACTTTTGCCGCAAGCTCCGGCAGCATCGAAGCGTCAATATAGTCATCACTGTCGATAAATACGAGATAATCGCCCAGTGCATGTTCGATGCCGGTATTTCGTGCAGCACCCAATCCGCCGTTTTTTTGATGAATGACGCGGATTTTTTTACTGCGCAGGGCGAGTCGGTCACACAGCGCACCGCTGCCGTCTGTCGAGCCGTCATCGACGAGAATCATTTCGTAGTCCTCACACGGCTGGTTTAGTACGGAATCGACACACCGTTCCAGATATTCTTTTACATTATAGACAGGAATCACTATGCTGAATTTCATTTGATTGCTCCTCGTTTTACGATATGGAACTATTATAATCTCTTTACCTAGTGATTTCAATGTTCTTTTGGTGAAGGCAGCGTAAGGAGCATAGAA
>NZ_JBNMHC010000485.1:0-1327 GCF_050872565.1 Butyricicoccus sp.
GGAAGAGGACAAGCCGTCCGGCGGACTGACTGCCGATTTTCTCTCGGCACACGGGTTTCTCTGACAGGAGGATATAAAAATGGCTGATTTTGCAACCATTGAAGAAGCACTGGACGCCCTGCGTGCAGGCAAAAACATTCTGGTCATCGACGACCCGGATCGTGAAAACGAAGGTGACATCATCTGTGCCGCACAGTTTGCAACCACAGAGAACGTAAACTTTATGGCGACTTACGCCAAGGGTCTGATCTGTATGCCGATGAGCGGTGAATACTGCGACAAGCTGGGTCTGCCGCCGATGGTCGAGCAGAATACCGACAATCACGAAACCGCATTTACCGTAGCCATTGACCACGTCAACACGACAACCGGTATTTCCGCAGAAGAGCGCGGCTATACCGCTCGCGCAACGGTTCTGGCCAATGCCAAGCCGTCTGACTTCCGCCGTCCGGGTCATATGTTCCCGCTGCGCGCACGCGAAGGCGGTGTACTGATTCGTTCGGGTCACACCGAAGCTACCGTTGATCTGTGCCGTCTGGCAAATCTGGAGCCGGTTGGTCTGTGCTGTGAAATCATGCGTGACGACGGTACCATGATGCGCACAACCGAGCTGGTTGAATTCGCTAAGAAGCACAATCTGGTTATGATTTCTATCGCTGATCTGATTGCCTATCGGATGCGCGACAAAGACGAAGCACTGGTAGAAGAAGTCGCTTGCGCTGACATGCCGACCAAGTACGGCCACTTCAAGATTCACGGCTTTATCAACAAGGTTTCCGGCGAGCATCACGTGGCTCTGACCATGGGCGATATTGCAAACGGCGAACCGGTTCTGTGCCGTGTTCACTCTGAGTGCCTGACCGGCGATACGTTTGGTTCCAAGCGCTGCGACTGCGGCGAGCAGCTGGCGGCTTCGCTCAAGGCAATCAACGAAGAGGGCCGCGGCCTGCTGCTGTATCTGCGTCAGGAAGGACGCGGCATCGGCTTGATTAACAAGCTGCGCGCATACGAATTGCAGGAGCAGGGCTATGACACTGTAGACGCCAACATCAAGCTGGGCTTCCCGGCTGACATGCGTGAGTACGGCATGGGTGCACAGATTCTCGTCTCCCTCGGTGTACAGAAACTGCGTCTGATGACCAACAACCCGACCAAGATTCACGGTCTGTCCGGCTACGGTCTGGAAATTGTCGAGCGCGTGCCGATTCAGATCGCTGCAAACCCTGTCGATGCGTTCTATCTCAAGACCAAGCAGGAGCGCATGGATCACATGACCGAATATAAGTAAAAGTTTGACCGTTTATTCAGGAGGATACAATTATGAAAC
>NZ_JBNMHC010000486.1:0-1315 GCF_050872565.1 Butyricicoccus sp.
AACTTGCGCAAATGAAACCGTTTTTCCTTGTACATATCACAGAATGTACATTTATTATGGCTGCATCCCACCGTAACCTGTACAATCAAACTGTACGCTTCAGACGGCGGACGAAATACTCTGCCTTCATATCTCATGAATAGAACTCCTTTCAGGGGTGTTTGTATAGTATACCATATCTGTCTCCGCTTTTCCAGACGCAAAAACGGACGGTACACAGGTACCGTCCGCCGATAAGGAAACTTATTCCTCTTCTTCTGCTGCTTCTGTCGGAGCTTCTTCCGGCTTTTCTTCTTCAGCCGGAGCTTCCTCAACTGCTTCCTCAGCCGGTTCGGTCTCTTCCGGCTCCTCCGGTGTCTCTTCGGTTTCTTCCGGTGCTTCTTCTACCGGAATTTCGGTTTCTTCCATGCTCAGCTGCTCTTCGGATCCTGCACCGGTCTCGTCAGCTGCTTCGCATTCTTCGCAAGCCGCATTTTCTGCATTCAGATCATCCAGCTCGCTCATTGCCTTGAGTTCTGCCTCGTGGTAAACCTGTTCGCTCTTGCTGTGTCTATATGCTGCTACACCTGCGGCAACAGCACCAGCAGCAGCGCCGGCAACTGCCACGCCAATACCGATTTTCTTCTTGAGGCTGCTGTTCTTTTTCTTTGCGCTCATAATTCAATCTTCCTCTCATTGTCGCGCGGGTGTCCGCGGGGTAATCGACTCACGTTTTTCTGCCAAAATCCGGCAGGACGGCTCCCATACCATGCAGAGCAAAAACGCATTTTGAATCAGTTATATGTTACCACACAGAAATCCCATCTGTCAATCTCTATGTGAAAATATCCCCAATTTTTCCAAACTTCTTTGTGTATTTTCACAGCAAATACACCAATATCCGCCGGTCTATACACATTTTGGGTAAAGCTCTTGGCACGATCTTTCTTCCCGTGCTATAATAACAAATATATCGTTTTTTCCATGAATGAATCGCTATGCACTCGAAGGAGGCTGCCATGAAGCATCTCAAAAAGCACACCCCATTTCCCATCGGTATGCGCACCTTTAAAACCGCACTTGCTTGCGGTCTTGCCGTTTCTATGGGCTATGTCATCAACAGTCCATATCCGCCCTTTCTCGCCATTGGCGCGTTAGGCTGTATGGAAGCCTCTATCACTGCTTCCCTTCGCTCTGCGCGAGATATGATTATCGGAAACTTAGTCGGAGCCCTGCTTGCTATGATTTTCGTCATGAATTTCACCGGTTATTTTGAAATCACCTGTTTTATCGGTGTTATCATCATGATTTCCGTGTGCAATCTTCTGCACATGAA
>NZ_JBNMHC010000487.1:0-1305 GCF_050872565.1 Butyricicoccus sp.
CATCCGTCATCGCACACAAGATGCCAAACAAAAATACATTGAGCACATAGGGAATCCGGACAATACGAATATCCTGCATGACAATCGCAGCGAAAAATCCCAACGCAGCAAATTCAGAAAAATGTGCCATCTTACGCACGACATGTTCGGTCAATCCACCCCCTAAACCAACCGTTCCGAGTATCTTCATCAAAAAATTTAGGACGCCCATACTTTCTTCCGATGATTGCGCACGATTCGCCAGAGAATGCGAAAAAATAAACGTCATAATGGCAATCACCAGCAAAATATGTATCATGACACGCACTCGTTTTTTTGAATCCATAATCCCCTCCATCAATTGACAAACCCCTAGGATATGTTATAATCAAGATAATAAGAGGCACTACCAGTAGACGGTCGTCCCTCAAAAGTTGTTACAAGATAGTAACCGCTGGTGTGGAAGCTGGGCGGTTACTTCTTTTTTGTCAGCTGAATGACCAGAGCAATAATCTGAACAGTCAGAGAAATCACACTAACAATGGCTGCTGTATAAGCAAACAACGCTTCATATGTAACCATAGTGCATCCCTTCTCTCCTAAGATCAGAGGGCAAAAGAAGTCTGTCCTCCGTCAAGAGGAACAAACCGCCTACCGTTTGTGGTAGTGCTATATTTAAGAATACCACATGAAGCTCTAATTCGCAAGCAACAAGAGGCAACAGCAGATTTGCTGTCGCCTCTTTTGTCATTAGCCTCGAATTTCGAGATATTCGTCATAGGTGCACTGCTTATCCCAAACGCCATCCTCTGTGATTTCAATGATACGGTTGGCGATAGTCTGCGTGAACTCGTGGTCATGCGATGCAAACAGGACATTGCCCTTAAAGTCAATCAGACCGTTATTGACTGCGGTGATGGATTCCAGATCCAGATGGTTGGTCGGCTGATCGACAACCAGTACATTGGAACCAAACAGCATCATACGTGCCAACATGCAGCGAACCTTCTCGCCGCCGGACAGGACATTTACCGGCTTATATACATCGTTGCCGGAAAACAGCATCTTGCCCAAGAACGAACGCAGGGTTGTTTCCAGCGTATCCGTCTGCGAATACGGAGCCAGCCAATCCAACATGCTCTCGGTGTGGCCATTGAAGAACTCCGAGTTGTCCTTCGGGAAATACGACTGGCTGGTGGAAACGCCCCACTTGAAGCTGCCTTCGTCCGGCTCCATCTCACCCATCAAAATCTGGAACAGGGTTGTTGCTGCCTGCTCGGTCTTGCCGACAAAGGCAATTTTATCGCCGCGTGCCACGCGGAACGA
>NZ_JBNMHC010000488.1:0-1305 GCF_050872565.1 Butyricicoccus sp.
AATGCCCAGCAGGATGGTTGCCAGCTGTGCCCCGACCTTTGTCTTGATATGTGTCTTTGCCCATTCGCCAAACGCCGCAGAGCCGCCTGCATTATTCATCAGCGCAACAATTGTGCCGAGCAAAATCAGGAAAATCAAAATACCCACATTGCCGGAATCCGACAGCACAGATAAAAAGCCGTCATTGAGCACATGGGTAACGGTTCCCTCAAAACTGCAATGGGAAAACAGCAGACCGCCGACAACGATGCCGGCAAACAGAGAGCTGTATACCTCCTTTGTCAGCAACGCCAAGGTAATTGCTACGATTGGCGGCATGAGTGCCCATGCAGTTCCTGTTACATCACCCGACTGACGCGCGATAACAAGCAGAATGATACACACGACTGCAATCAGCGCCAGAATAGACCGTTTGAGAATGGTTCGTTTCTTTCTCATATTGCCTTTCATATCTTCTCCTCTCTCGAATTCCACGCTCTTTTGAAATTCGACAGTATTTTACATCTTAGTATAGCGCCTTTTGCGCCAATTGAAAAGTCTTTGTTAAGAAACTGTTATAGGCAGAACCAACAAAATTTTCTTTCTAGCAAGCAAAAGGCTCGAAAGGCAGTGCTTTCGAGCCTTTTTTTGCGTTGTCAATCTCTGCGCAATGCATCAATCGGATTGAGGTTCGCCGCCTTAACAGCCGGAATGACACCGGAAATGACACCGATGACAATGGACAGCAGTACGGCTGCCAGCATCGCCGGAATACTGATTGCTGTCGGTGTACCGGTCAGCAGACTGATAATCTTTGACAGCACCAATCCGCTGATCACGCCAATCAAGCCGCCGATGCAGGTCAAAACAGACGCTTCTGTCAAGAACTGTCCCAAGATAACGCCGCGTTTTGCACCCAATGCCTTTTTTAATCCAACTTCGCGGGTACGTTCCGTGACAGATACCAGCATAATATTCATGACGCCAATCGCACCAACGATCAGCGAAATGCCAGCGATCCAGATCAGCTGTTTGCCGGACGAATCAGACAGATCTTGCAGCTGCTGTGCCGCCTGTTTGATGCTTGGACTGTCATAAGAAGCCTCCGAGGTATCCAGCATCGGGAATGACGCATTAATAATCTCGCTCGCTGCCTCACCGACCGCTGTCATATTATCCGTTGTGTCCGCACGAAGTGCCACATTCTGCGGCTCATCAAATTGATAGACAATCGGCCAAGTCGTATTCGGAATCAGTACGATGCCATTGCTATTCCCGCCTGCATACATATGGTAATCGCTGTAGCTGTTAATGACCTTTGTCGAT
>NZ_JBNMHC010000489.1:0-1290 GCF_050872565.1 Butyricicoccus sp.
AAACACGAAATGAATAATTGTGCATAAAAACTTGCAATTATTTTTATTTCAACAAGCGATTTCCAAGCATCACAAAATTTTCAAAGAAATGGCAGCGTATTTTTTCGGAATTTTTTACGAATCATACTTTAGAAGTATTGCTGTTTTGTCGAATTTCTGGTATCATTATACATTATATATAGAACGTCATGAACGGAAACATGGTATTTCAATTCTAAAAGAAAGGTTTGTCAAAATGAAAGAAAAAAAGAAACTGTCTCTCGCGATGCAGATTTTCATTGCACTGGTTCTTGCAATTGTTGTAGGCCTACTGCTTGGAAATCATGCAGATTTCGCGCAGGCGTACATCAATCCGTTCGGCACGATTTTCCTGAATCTGCTGAAATTTATTGTTGTACCGATTGTATTATTCTCGATTATGAGCGGCATCATTTCGATGTCCGACATCAAAAAGGTCGGTTCTATTGGCCTGAAAACCGTTGTATATTACATGTGTACGACTGCTTTCGCCATTACCATTGGTCTGATTGGCGGCAATCTGTTTGAAGGATTGTTCCCAGCTATTGCAACTACCGATCTGAGCTATGAAGCGGCAGAGGCTACATCCTTTATGGATACGCTGGTCAATATTTTCCCATCCAACTTTATTGATCCGCTGTATTCTGCCAGCATGTTGCAGGTTATTGTTATGGCAATTCTGATTGGTTTTGCTATTATTCTGGTTGGTAAAGAAGCAGAGCCGGTTATCACCGGCATCAACAGCTTAAATGCCGTTTTCATGAAATGTATGGAAATGATTTTGAAGCTGTCTCCGATTGGCGTATTCTGTCTGCTGTGTCCGGTTATTGCAGAGAATGGCGCAATGATTATCGGCTCCCTGGCTATGGTGCTGCTGGCAGCATACATTTGCTACATTGTACATGCAGTCGTTGTCTATTCTATTGCAGTTAAAACGATGGGTGGCATGAGCCCGATTGAATTCTTTAAGGGAATGCTTCCGGCAATCATGTTTGCTTTCTCCAGTGCTTCTTCTGTTGGTACCTTACCGATCAATATGGAGTGTACACAGAAGCTGGGTGCTTCTAAGGAAGTCTCTTCGTTCGTCCTGCCGCTCGGTGCAACCATTAACATGGATGGTACCGCAATTTATCAGGGCGTCTGTGCAATCTTTATTGCTGCTTGCTATGGCATTCATTTGACCTTCCCGCAGATGATTACCATCGTGCTGACGGCAACGCTGGCGTCTATTGGCACAGCTGGTGTACCGGGTGCAGGTATGGTTATGCTGAC
>NZ_JBNMHC010000490.1:0-1286 GCF_050872565.1 Butyricicoccus sp.
ATGCATGAGAATATAATGTCCCTTGAACAGATGTCCTACATCGTCCCAGCCAAACATCTTTTCTTTCGGGAATCCCTTCTGACGCATGACTGCCTTATGCTTGCTGCCTTCCTTCTCGTACACATAATTGGCGAGGAACATATCCGGCAGCGTATTCAGCTTAATGAGCGTCCGCAGGCGCTTGAGCACACGCAGATAGCTATCCCGATCCAGCCAGTCATCGCTGTCTACCACCTTGAAATACACGCCGGAGGCATGTTTTAAGCCGGTGTTGACCGCGGCACCATGTCCGCCGTTAGGCTGGTGAATGGCATGGATAATATCCGGATACTTTGCCGCATAGGCATCCGCGATTTCTGCCGTTCGATCCGACGAACCGTCATCAACGATCAGAATTTCTACATCCTTCCCGCCCGGCAGCAAAGATTCAATACACTTCTCCATATACGCTTCCGAATTGTAGCACGGAACAGCAAAACTTAACAGTTTCATTTGATTTCTTCTCATCCTTACACATACTTCTTTGCATGGTTACAAATGCTTTCCTATTGTAAAGCATTTTTCTTGTCTTTGCAAGTCTAAGTATATCGTATTTCAGGGAAAATTTGTATTAAGATTTTGTGTTGATTTACAAAAACGTGGAAAAAAGCCTGTTATTCCTGCATGATTTGCCAGCGGTAAAACCCGCGATAGCCGTCTTCTATGCTGTACGCTTCCCAGCCATGCTCTTGCATCCATGCGGCAAACTCATCGCTGGTCTCTCCCGTATAGCACATCATGTAAATCGGTTTATCTTTAGGCAGTTCTGCCATGCGGTCGTTGAGGTCTTCCCAATAGATATGCACGGCTCCCGGAATCGTACCCAGACGAAATTCTCGATCCTTTCTCATATCCAGAATCAGTTTTTCTCGGGTATCCGCCATCATTTGTTCTGTCGTTCTGCTATATGTCTGCATATGCGTCCTCCTCATTATCCCAGCGCAACATCTAACGTCATCATCAGCGTAAAGCCTACGGCAAACAACAGGGTTCCCACATTGGAATGCTGTCCTTCCGACATTTCCGGAATCAACTCTTCTACCACGACATACATCATCGCACCCGCCGCAAAGCTCAACAAATACGGCAGCCACGGCAGAATATGCGCCGCTGCCAAAATGGTAATCCAAGCACCGATTGGCTCTACAGCACCGGATAACACGCCGCACACAAAAGACTTTCCCTTTCCCATGCCTTCTGCGCGCAGCGGCAGAGAAATAATCGCACCTTCCGGAAAGTTTTGAATC
>NZ_JBNMHC010000491.1:0-1286 GCF_050872565.1 Butyricicoccus sp.
CACTGCAAACCGCTGCTGACTGCACATGGACTGCCCCGCAAGAATCCAATTTCTCACGGGAAAGACGGATGTGAACAACAAGCTCGTTGCATCCCTGCGCAGCCGCGCAGGGATGTTTTTTATATGTATGAGGAGGAGTTTTCTATGGAAGAAACCCGCGTTGCGATTCTCGCCATTGTCGTTGAACGTGCCGATCACATCGACCAGCTCAACGAAATTCTGCACGAGTATCGAAAGTATATCATTGGCCGCATGGGTCTGCCGTATGAAAAGCGGCATATTTCACTCATCAGCATTGCTGTCGATGCGCCGGTATCCATTATCAGTGCGATGTCCGGAAAAATCGGTATGCTGGACGGTGTAACGGCAAAATCCGTGTATTCCAAGCTGTAAGAGAGAGAAAATCAGGAGGAAATTGTATGTACAACGTGATGTCACCAAAGGCAGAGGAATTCATCAGCGATGAGGAAATCCGCGAATGTCTTGCCTACGCAGAGAAAAACAAAAACAACCGCGAAGTAATTGACCAGATCTTGGAAAAAGCAGCGAAGATGAAGGGCATTTCCCACAGGGAAGCCATCGTTCTGCTCGACTGCGAGCTGGAGGACGAAAACGAAAAAATCTATGCGCTTGCCCGTAAAATCAAAGAAGAGTTTTACGGCAACCGCATCGTCATGTTCGCACCGCTGTATCTGTCCAACTACTGTATTAACGGCTGCGAATACTGTCCATATCACGCGAAAAACCACCATATTCCGCGCAAAAAGCTGACGCAGGAGGAAATCCGTCAGGAAGTTATCGCGCTTCAGGACATGGGACACAAGCGTCTGGCACTGGAAGCGGGTGAAGATCCAATTCACAACCCGCTCGAATACATTCTGGAATCGATTCACACGATTTACAGCATCAAGCACAAAAATGGTGCGATTCGCCGCGTCAATGTCAACATTGCCGCAACGACAGTGGAAAACTACCGCAAGCTCAAGGACGCAGGCATCGGCACCTATATCCTATTCCAAGAGACCTACAACAAAAAGTCGTATGAACAGCTGCATCCGTCCGGTCCGAAGTCGGACTATGCCTATCACACGGAAGCCATGGATCGCGCCATGGACGGCGGCATTGACGATGTTGGTCTCGGTGTGCTGTTCGGTCTGAACAACTATCGCTACGACTTTACCGGCATCATCATGCACGCGGAGCATCTGGAAGCATACAAGGGCGTTGGCCCGCACACCATCAGTGTGCCGCGCGTGCGCCGTGCAGATGACATTGATCCGGATGTC
>NZ_JBNMHC010000492.1:0-1283 GCF_050872565.1 Butyricicoccus sp.
ATTCACTGCACACGCGTCCTTCCGTTTCTCGGAGCGGCAAGCTGCATTTTTCGGAATAGAACGCTTCCTGCGGGCTGGTTACAACCTGCGGATCAATATATTCTTGACTGAGCAGACCCGCACCATCGGTCTGAAAGCGGCGGCGAATTTCTGCCAATGCGCTGACCAAACGCTCCACTTCTTGTGCGCGGTCACCAATGGATAAATACGCCAAAATATTGCCAATATCGCCGAATTCAATCTGAATATCGTACTCATCGCGCAAAATATCGTATACTTCAATACCAGCAAGACCAATATCCAACGTGTGGACACTGAGCTTGGTCGTATCAAAATCAAAAATCGAGTTTCCGTTGACAAGCTCTTTGCCAAAGGCGTAGTATCCGCCAATTGCATTGATTTCCTCTCGTGCATACTCTGCCATATCTGCGACTTGGTGGAAGACCTTTCTGCCGCGCAGAGCGAGATTCCGGCGGGAAATATCCAAACTGGACATGAGCAGATAGCTGCCGGAGGTCGTCTGCGTCAAATTGATAATCTGGCGCACATATCCTGCATGGACATTCGGACCGATGAGCAGCAAGCTGGACTGCGTCAAGCTGCCGCCGCTCTTGTGCATGGAAACAGATGCCATATCCGCACCGGCTGCCATAGCGGAAACCGGCAAACCGCCGCCAAAGTAAAAATGCGTGCCATGTGCTTCATCTGCCAAACACAACATTCCTGCCTCGTGTGCCATTTTGACAATGGCGCGCAAGTCGCTGCAAATACCGTAATATGTCGGGTTATTCACCAAAACAGCAACTGCATTTGGATGTTCTGCGATGGCCTTTGCGACCTGCTCTCGACGCATACCAAGGGAAATGCCCAAACGCTGATCTACTTCTGGATTGACATAAACCGGAATCGCACCGCACAAAACCAGTGCGTTGAGCACGCTGCGATGCACATTTCGCGGCAAAATGATCTCATCTCCACGTTTACAGACGGTTAAAATCATGCTCTGTACCGAGCTTGTGGTTCCGCCGACCATCAAAAATGCATGTGCCGCACCGAACGCATCCGCTGCCAATTCTTCGGCCTCCCGAATGACAGAAACCGGATGACAGAGATTGTCCAACGGCTTCATGCTGTTGACATCTACGCCGACGCACTGTTGTCCCAGAAATTCCGTCAGCTCCGGATTTCCGCGTCCGCGCTTGTGTCCCGGCACATCAAAAGGAACCACACGCATCCGACGAAAATTTTCCAATGCTTCATGGATCGGTGCGCGGCTTTGATCC
>NZ_JBNMHC010000493.1:0-1281 GCF_050872565.1 Butyricicoccus sp.
TTAAATTTGCCGCAGGAATCCTCCGGAGCAATCAATGTGCGGCGGATGACATGACCGTCACCATCCCGCATGTGTTCAATGACATCTGTCTTTTGGTCGTTGTTTCGATTCAGCATGTTTTTTCATCCTTTCCTGTCTCGCAGCACAACAACGGTAATACCGTTGTTATGCCGGTCAATGTCGTGATCTTTTCGGAAATCCGGACACAGCTGTAACAGTCTCCGTGTTTCTTCCTCAAATATCGTCAGTCTTTCTCCGGGAACGAAAAAACACAGCTTGCCGCGCTTCTGATATTCCGGCAATGCCTTGCGCAGTGCCACGCGAATTTTTCCGCCGTTTCCGGTCGAGCCAAACCCATGGATGATTTTCAGGACACAGACGCCCTGTTTCTTTGCCAGCCGAAGCTCCAGCTCCAACCGATCCATCGCTTGTTTGACCGTCGGTTTTTCGTCCTCTAGATTGATGAGACGTATTTGTTCCATAAATTAGGTCGTTCCTTTCCGTGCCGACAGCGTAAGAAATGTCGCAAACAACGGCAGCATATCCGCCTCTGCATCCTGACACAGACCATCAATCATGCGTTCCGGATGCCATTGTACCGCCATGACCGGCAAGGTATCGTGTTCGATTGCTTCAATCACGCCGTCTGCATCGCTGACCGCTGTGACATGCAGATTGGCTCCCAATGTCCGAATCGCCTGATGGTGATAGCTATTGACGGCAAGTTTTTCTCCCAAAAGCGGGCGCAGTCGTCCACTCTCTGCGGTAATAATCGTATGAAGCGTGTTATCATGTACATGCGCTGTTCCCAAATGGCGAAACAGTGTGCCGCCAAAAAAGACATCAATGACCTGCATTCCGCGGCAGATACCGAGTACTGGTTTTTTGTTTTCACAAAACCAGCGCATCAGTTCCCATTCTCGTTCATCTCTGTGCTGATCGACGCTGGTATCCATCCCTGTTAAATGCTTTCCGTAATACAGTGGATGAATATCTCCCCCGCCGGACAGCACGAGAGCGTCCATACGCTGTGCCAAAATCCTCGCATCTCCATAGCCCGCATCATGTACCGCGGTGCAGCCCAATCGCGCCAACGCACGCGCGTACAACTCGCTCTGCGCGGTCTGTCGACTCCTCATACCGGAGATACTTCCGGCTGATACCAGTATAACAGTATTTTTCGTATTTTTCACCTCCTCAGCAGCAAATATTTCTCATGCGCTGCCCTTTCCAGCATGACATGAATGCCCCGCGATAGAAGGCGAATTGAGGAGAAGAAAA
>NZ_JBNMHC010000494.1:0-1280 GCF_050872565.1 Butyricicoccus sp.
ATTGAGAACAAATACTGGACAAAAAATCCGCTCCCAAAAGGAGGAAGAGTGTGTGAATAAGGTTTCCATTCTTGGCGTCAAATTCGATGCCATCACAAAACAAGAAGCGGTACAGCGGGCAATGGATGTGATTCGACAGGGGAAAAAGGGCTATGTCGTCACACCGAACTCGGAGATCGTGTACATGGCACGCAGCAACCCGCAGCTGAAGAAGCTGCTCAATGCGGCAACGCTGGTTTTGCCGGACGGCATCGGTATTGTACATGCAGCAAAGATTTTGAACAAGCCGCTGACGGAAAAAGTAGCTGGCATTGAATTTGCCGCTGATTTGATTGCCGAAATGGAAAAAGAAGGCAGAAGCTTGTTCCTGTTCGGTGCTAAGCCGGGCGTTGCACAGAAAGCTGCGGAAAATCTGAAGAAAAAGCACCCAAATTTGATTATCAATGGCTGCCGAGACGGATATTTTAAGAGCGAAGAGGAAGCTGTTCGGGATATTAACGCTGTCGGTCATTCGGATGTCATTTTGGTTTGTCTGGGAGCACCGAAGCAGGAAATTTTCATGCATACCTATCTCGATGAGCTGAATGGCACGCTGCTGTGCGGTTTGGGCGGTTCGCTTGATGTATATGCGGGCGTGGTAGAGCGTGCACCGGATTTCTATGTTGATCATGGCTTGGAGTGGTTCTATCGCCTGAAAAAGGAACCGTGGCGCGCAAAGCGTATGGCGGCTCTGCCGAAGTTCCTGCTCACTGTTATTGGCGCGAAGATCACCGGAAAAGAAAACTAAGAAATAAGGAAGTTTACAATATGAATGTGAAACTGATTGCCTATACACCATCACCGGAACAAGTGATTTCTGCCGCTGCGAAAACCTGCTATTCCGCAGCAACAGTGGATACGCTGCTCGACGGTTTGGACGAAGAGACAACCAAGTCCTATTTGACGATGCTCACAGACATCGGACATGAAAGCCCGATTGAACACGCTTCGTTTACGTTTGCCATTGAGGGCGTCTCTCGCTCTCTGCTGGCACAGATTACGCGCCATCGCATGGCATCGTTCAGTGTGCAGTCGCAGCGATATGTCAAGGAAAATGCGTTTGAATTCGTTGTGCCGCATGAGATCGAAGATGTGCCGGAAGCAAAAGAGGCTTTTCTTCAGGCAATGGCAGACGACCAGAAAATGTATGAAAATCTGACGGCGATTCTGCAAGAGAAGCATATGCAGACGTTTTTAGATGAGGGCTGCACCGAGAAAGAAGCGCGCCGCAAGGCGGAGAA
>NZ_JBNMHC010000495.1:0-1260 GCF_050872565.1 Butyricicoccus sp.
AACAGCGAAGCGCGGCGGCAGACGACTGCTTATCAGTGAGGCGGCGCGCGGCGAAGGCGGCAGATTGTATGCGATGCGCGATGGCGAGCCGTGGTATTTCATGGAAGAACGCTATCCAGAGCTGGGCAATTTGATGCCGCGAGACATCACCGCGCGGGAAATTTGGCGTGTCGGTCAGCAGACGCCGGTTTATTTGGATATGACACAGCTGTCCGGCGATGTGTTTGCGCACAAGCTGTCCGGTTTGCGTGAAGATTGCATCACATATTTGGGACTGGATCCAAAAGAACAGTCCATTCCGGTTGAGCCGGGTATTCATTATTTTATGGGCGGCCTGCAAGTGGATACCCAGCACCGCACAAGCCTTCGCAATGTCTATGCGGCGGGAGAGTGCTGTGCACAGTATCATGGAGCCAATCGCTTGGGCGGAAATTCTCTGCTCGGTGCGATATATGGCGGAAAAATTGCGGCACAGACGGCGATTGCCGAATCAAATGGCAGCACTTGCTCGTGTCAGATTCTAGCTGCAGGGCAGCAGACATCAGTGCAGGAACAGAAAATCTTGCATGAGACGCTGGCTCAGGCACTTGGCGTCGTGCGCACGGGCGAGACCATGGAACAAGCTCTGCACACCGTACAATCGCTGTCCGGCAATTTGGCTCTGCTGGGACAGGCGGTCTTACTGAGCGCGTTGGAGCGAAAGGAAAGCCGTGGTGCCCAATTCCGGACAGATTATCCGGAAACGAGAGAGAAATATTGCGCGGCGACAATCGCGCGGTATACGCAAGGAACGATTGCTGTCACGTGGGGTGAGTGAACATGAATTATACAATCCGAATCAAACGGCAGCGCAGTGCGCAGGATACACTGTATTGGCAGACCTTTTTGTGTGAAAATGAGGGAAACGCTTCGGTCGCGGATGTTTTGCGCGAACTGAATGCGCGGACACCGCTGTGCGATGCAGATGGAGCACCGGCACAGCTGATTGGCTGGGAATGCAGCTGCTTGGTGCGCAAATGCGGAGCTTGCGCGATGCGTATCAACGGGATTCCGAGATTAGCGTGTTCGGTCTTTCTGCGTGACATCAAAAACGCGACAATTGTACTAGAGCCGCTGAGTAAATTCCCGCTCGTGCGCGATTTGATCGTGGATCGGCGCGTGCTGTTTGACCGGCTCAAAGAAATGCAGGTGTGGCTGGAAGGCGAGGCACAAAAAAATGCGCGCACCCATGCGGCACGGTATCAGTCGGCGCGATGCCTG
>NZ_JBNMHC010000496.1:0-1259 GCF_050872565.1 Butyricicoccus sp.
ACCAATTGAAACCATGTATAGTATAACATAAAAGCGCTGATACCGTCCACAGCAGACAGCATCAGCGCATCGTTTTTTATTTGGATAAAGCTAGCGAAATTTAAATTTCCATGATGACCGGAAGGATCATCGGGCTTCTCTTGGTCTTGCGATAGAGGAACTCCGACAGATCATTCTTTACATTAGTCTTAATCGTCGTCCAATCACGAACGTTATCATCCAAGCAGCGATCCAGCGCACGCTGAGAAATGCGACGCAGTTCTTCCATGAGATCCTCTGCTTCCTTGACATAGATAAAGCCACGGGAGACAATGTCCGGTCCTGCGATAACAATACCGCTCTCGCTGTCCAGCGTCACAACGACAACGAGCAGACCATCTTCAGACAGATGCTTTCTGTCGCGCAGAACAGCCGTACCGACATCGCCGATGCCCAGACCATCAACCAATACCTTGCCGGACGGAACCGGATTGGCAAGACGTGCAGACTTTGCGGTGATTTCCACCGGACGTCCGATGTCCGTGATGATGACGCGGCGCGGGTGTACGCCGGTCTGTACCGCCAATTCGCCATGACGGCGCAGCATACGATACTCACCGTGCACCGGAATAAAGTACTTCGGCTTAATCAGCGACAGCATCAGCTTCAACTCTTCCTGACAAGCATGACCGGAAACATGAATAATCGCGGAGCGGTCATAGATGACTTCTGCGCCCTTCTTGCTCAGCTCGTTAATCATCTTGGTAACCGACTTCTCGTTGCCCGGAATTGCAGACGCAGAAATAATGACTTTATCGCCTGCGCCAATATCTACCTGCTTGTGGCTGGAGAACGCCATGCGATACAGCGCACTCATCGCCTCGCCCTGCGAGCCGGTGCACACAACAACGACCTTGCTCTTCGGGTAGCGGTTGACTTCGGAAATATCAATGAGCACATTCTTCGGCACATTCAGGTAACCCAGCTCCATCGCCACGTTGGAGATATTCTCCATGCTTCGGCCGCAGATGGCAACCTTTCTGCCGTTGTGATGTGCGGCATCGACAACCTGCTGTACGCGATAGATATTGGAAGCAAACGTCGCAACGACAATACGCTGATCGCAGCCCTTGAACTGTGCCTCAAACGTCTTACCAACTTCCATCTCACTCGGTGTGTAGCCCGGACGCTCGACATTTGTCGAATCACTCATCAGTGCCAGCACGCCCTTCTTGCCCAGCTCACCAAAGCGGGTCAGGTCAATCATTTCACCAGATACC
>NZ_JBNMHC010000497.1:0-1238 GCF_050872565.1 Butyricicoccus sp.
AATTGTATCATATTTCTGGAATCATGTCGAGATGGGAAGATATGTAAATCATTCTTCCCACTTTACAAAGATTTTTCGTTTGCATGACATAAGATTAAACATACACCCCTTAGACTGGGAAGTATACTAAGGAATGAGGTCTTATCTATGCACGAAACGGTATACGCCAACAGAGAGCTGTCTTGGCTGAAATTTAATGAACGAGTATTAGAGGAAGCGGCGCGAAAAGATGTACCGCTTGCAGAACGGTTGTCGTTTCTGTCGATTTATCAGAGCAATTTGGACGAATTTTTCCGTGTACGTGTCGGCACGCATGTCGATCAAATGCATTCGGATCAGGAAATTCGAGACAACAAAACCAATATGACATCTACGGAACAGATTCAATGCATTTTTGAAGATGTGCACCGCTTAAATACTCGAAAAGATGAAATTTTTACCGAACTGATGATGGAACTGGAAGATGCCGGTGTGCGCGTTGTTGATTTCCATACCATTGATGCAGAGGAAAGCAAACATTTGGAAGGCTTCTTTGACCGAGAAGTTGCGCCGCTTTTGTCTCCGATTGTTGTGGACAAACGACAGCCCTTCCCGTTCCTACGCAATCAGGAAATTTATGCAGCAGCGGTACTCAAAAAGCCGAACAAGAAAAAGGAACGCTTGGGCATTGTCGCTTGTTCCAGCAGTGCCCTGCCGCGTCTGGTACAAGTTTCCGAACGTCCCAAGACATATATGCTCAGCGAAGAGCTGATTCTGCACTTTATCACCAAGATTTTTCCGAATTATGACGTCAAGGCAAAATCGTTGATTCGTGTATCCAGAAATGCGGATATTGATGCCGATGCGTTATATGACGAGGATTTGGACTATCGCGAGTTTATGAGCGGTTTGATGAAAAAACGCCGCCGTCTGGCACCGATTCGTTTGGAAATGAGTCGTGTCCTTGACAAACGCATTGTCAAGCTGCTGTGCAAGCACTTGGAAACTCAAGAATACGCTGTATTCAAAAACAATACACCGCTGGATCTGTCATATCTGTTCATGCTGCAAAATACCCTGCGCGGCAACAGCGCTCTGTTTTACCCGCATCGTTCGCCGCGTCAGCCTGCGAGCATTCAGCGTCAGATTCCGGTACTCGATCAAGTGCGCCAGAACGACAAGCTGCTCTCCTATCCGTATGAGAGCATCAAACCGTTTTTGCGTATGCTGCATGAAGCAGCAACCGACCCGAAGGTTGT
>NZ_JBNMHC010000498.1:0-1233 GCF_050872565.1 Butyricicoccus sp.
GACAAATTATGTATTGGCTGTCAGCGATTTCTTTGCCGAAATCCCGTTTGGTGTGTTATACTGTGAGAATACAACAGATTTTTTCGTATCTATTCTTGTCAGTGCGCTCACAGCTTTGCTTTTATGGCTGGCGAGCAAACGCATCCGCACAGTCGTCTTAGCCGGATTGATTGTGGTACTTATCGGAGTAAGTGCCTCTCGCAGCAACGCCGCGTGGGACGATTGGAAGGTAACGGTATTATCCGAGGGAAACGGGCAGGCAATCCTGGTATCTTGCCGAGATGAATTGGCTCTGATTGATTGCAGTGGCACAGGGTATCACGATGTTGTAGAAGACATCAAGCAATATATGGACTGGAACAATCAAGAAGACATTGATATTTTTATTCTGACTTCCATAGACAAATCTGCTGCACGAAATGCCGCTGAGCTATTGCAAGAAATTCCGGTTGACCAAGTGATTTTACCAGCGAAAAATCGGGAAAACAATGCCGTCTATCCCGATTTCATGAAAGTCTTGCAGGAAACACGCATTCCATATGACAAAACCGCTCCACAGCAAGAGCTGTCTGTCGGCGATCCAGCGTTGGGATTATCAATTTTGGGACGCGCGGAGCGTAAATTGGTGGTGCGGATGCAATCGGAAGATCAGAATTTGGTAACAGTCCGTGCCCTGACACAAAATATGCTGCTGGATTTGACCGAGCAGTATACGCTGTCCTGTGATACATTGCTGGTGTCTGACAGCTTTATGGGAGATGCAGATAAAATGCACATCTTATTACAACGCATAAACCCAAAACAGCTTATTGTAGAAAACGGATGGAAGAGCAAAGAAGCCTATGATGGTATTCCGGCCAGCAACCCCTATGCTGTCGGCGATATAACATGGAAAACCGTGCGGGAAGAGGAGTGAGAGATATGCCGCCTAAAACAAAAAAATCTAACAAAACGGATGGAACCCAGCTGCTCAAACAGGATTTGAAAAACCATACCATTGGTTCGCTGTATCTCATCGGCGGAGAAGAGACCTATCTCAAACAGCATTATCTGGCACAGTTAGAAAAAGAAGTTGTTGACGAGACATTTCGTGATTTCAATTACACGGTGTTTGAAGGAGCTTCTTTGCAAGCACAAGATTTGAGCGATACGATAGACAGTTTTCCGATGATGGCGGAGCGCCGTATGGTTGTAGTGCGCGATCTGGATGTTTTTAAGCCGACTGCTGCATTA
>NZ_JBNMHC010000499.1:0-1233 GCF_050872565.1 Butyricicoccus sp.
GGCAATGCCTTTACGGTATTTTCCTTGCCATACGTATCGTGCATCAAGACAATGACATCGTTGCGCGAGCTGATAGACACTTCATGTATTGCATACTGTGCCAGCTGCGATGCGGAATAGTTACCGCCCTCTGCGTCATGGTCATAGGCATTCCAATCGTAATACTCAAAGCCGCGGCGGTTCATTTCCTTGATGATGGCATCATAGTTGCCGTAGTGCTTGAGCTGACCATTACTGCCGCCAGGGAAACGGAAGCCCTGTACTTTATAGCCGGTCAGGGCATAAATCTTGTCATATGCTGCTGCAAAGTCCTTCAAATACGCCTCTGGAGATGCATAGATCTTCTGGTACTCATGCTCATTGGCATGAATGCACAGCGTATGACCCTCATCAATGATGCGCTGAATCAGCTTCTCATTGCCGTCAATCTCGCTGGTAACAACAAAGAAGGTCGCCTTGACGTTGTACTTCTTCAATGTATCGAGAATCTTCGGCGTGCAGGTATCCGATGGGCCGTCATCAAAGGTCAGATAGCATACCTTCTTATCGCTGAGCTTTTTCTGGGTCGTTGCTGCTGTCGCATACAGACCCGGATATTCCTTGGCATAATCCGGCAGAGAGGTATCATCCTTGATTTTCAGATACTGCTTGGTCTCCTGCTGGCTTGCTGGCGTGCTGGTATCCTGCTTCTGGTCATCCGATACCGCAGAGGTCGTTGCCTTTTTATTGCTCTTGGTATTGTCCTTTTTGCTGCCGCCAGCGAGGCCGCGCACGGCAGATACGATGAGTACCAATGCCACCAGCACGACAACCAATACGGTGCCCATGCGAACCAGCTGTCTGCGATGCTTGCGCGCGAGCTTGGCGTCCCGATGGGTCTTTCGCGGCTTCTGCGGGGCAGACTGTTTCTTTTTCTGCACCGGTTTCTTTTGTACCGGCTTTTTCTGCGGCTGAGGCTGTGCAGCGCGCTCTTGTGCGGCTTGCTCTGCCTGCGCCTTTGCTGCCTGCTCTTGCTCTGCCCGCCGTTTCTCCTGCATCTCAGCAAGGGCTTTTGCCTCCTGCTTACGGCGAATCTGCTGCTCCAGCATGGCTTCTCGTTCCGCCTGCTCTCGGTCTGCCTGTCGCTGTTCTTCCAGCTCCTGCTCCGATTTCGGCTCCTCCGTCTTTATCGAAGATGCCGGTGTTTCGGCTTCTGCCTGCGCTTTGCTTGTTTCTGCATCCGAATCGGTGCCA
>NZ_JBNMHC010000500.1:0-1219 GCF_050872565.1 Butyricicoccus sp.
ACTGGCAGCGCGGCACAGCAGTGGAAGCTGTCTGATAATTCGGAAGATACAGCGGCAGCTTCTGCCAAGCTGGCTTCTATCATGACGGTACATCCGAATGGCAAGAATCTGGGAAGCAGCTACTCGTTTGCTGGCGCAAGTCAGTGCATGGGATTCGGCAGAGAAGTATTCTACCGCATGTATGACCAGCAGGCGCGCTGGAACTATGACGGCAGCCCGAAGTCTTCGAGCGACGGCAAGATGTATTCTATTACCGCATCGTCTACTTCGTATTCGGCAAGCAGCATCAAGGGCATCATCAACAAGGCAAAGCCTGGCGATGTGCTTCAGATGAATAAGCCGAAGATGCACACGATGATTTTCGTGTCCAAGGACGCAGATGGCTTTACCGTATATGACGCAAACTGGACCGCATCGAACACCGTCAGCGTGCGCTACGTGAAGTATGGTGCGTGGGCAAGCCGCAACAGCTCTGGCATCACGGTGTTGCACGCAACCAATTATCCGACAAAATAATGCCAAAACAACAGATAAATCGGCACAGTCCATGGACTGTGCCGATTTTTATGCTAGAGAGTAAAATGAGTAAAAAAGTTCATAAAAATGACACAAAATACATGGTTGAAAAGACATTTACAAAGTTCATACAGAATGATATACTAGCACGAGAGATGTAAGTTTTCTCCGGAGTAAATGCCCACTGAGTTGAGTTTAGAAAGGAGCAGATACGATGAAAAAACGGTTTATTGCTGCATTTGTGGCAATTTCAATGCTGATTCCTTCCGGCAGCGCATTTGCGGCAGGACAGCAGATTTATCACACCAGCACATATGTCAATCCGCTGTATCAAGAGGAAATTACAGCTGCGGAGCTGAAAACGACACAAAACGATGATTTGCAGGAAAACTCTGTCAACTATTTGACCTCAGAGAGCGAGATATGCAAAGAGCTGCGAGAGGCTCTGGTAGAGCGAAAAAATACGATTACGCTGCACTATGAGTCTAAGGCCTATGATAAAACCGATCCCACCCGCTTTTTCGAGAAGGCTGTTGCCCATACAGGAAAGCCGACAGAAGGCGATTATCTCAAGTGGCAATATGCCGGATGGGATGCCACGCAGTCGGGACATGTCGATGGCAACACCTATTATCTGACCATCAAATACACGATGACATGGTACACGACAGAAAAGCAGGAAACAGCACTGGATGTGAGAATC
>NZ_JBNMHC010000501.1:0-1216 GCF_050872565.1 Butyricicoccus sp.
AAAAAGACAGCCGCTTTTAAGCGGCTGCCTGTGATGGAAATGCGGTGTCAAACTTTCAATACCCTCTTTTAGAGGGTCAAGCCTGTAATGCCCCTTATAGGGGCTGTTCAAACCACTGGTTCTACCAGTGGTTTTGATTATCGCTTTAAAAATTCGTGAAATTCCGTGAGATCGGAAAAGATGTGTACGGCGAGCTGCCGCATTTCTTCGGTCGGCGGCAGAAGATCCGGCACCATGATCGGCATCATGCCTGCGGCGTGCGCCGAGCGGATGCCGTTATAAGAATCCTCAATGGCATATGTCTTGGCGGGGTCTGCGTGCATGGCGCGGCAAGCAGTCGCATAAATATCCGGGGCAGGCTTGCTGCGCGTGATTTTGTCGCCGCCGAGTACGTAATCGAAATAGGACAGCAGCCCTCTCGCGGACAGCTCTTTTTCGACAACCTCCTGTCTGGTGGAAGAGGCGAGTCCGAGCGCATAGCCGTTGTCTTTCGCCCAATGCAGCAGTTCTCGTGCACCGGTCTTGACCGGCACGCCTTCGGCATCGTCGATTTCATGATAGCGGCGGCTGGCGGCGCTGTTAAATTCCTCTGCCGGAAAATCTGCACCGTAACGCTCGCGCAAAATCTCGCAGGTATGTACGCGCGTCGTGCCGACGGTTGCGAGGAAGACCGGATCAATCTCTTCCGCGTGAAATGCCGGGGCAATATCGTGCCAACACTGCCGCACAACCTGCTCGGTGTCGAGAATGATGCCGTCCATATCAAAGATCAGCGTTGGCTTGGTTTGGTTCATGATTTAAAATCCTCCGAATCATGGTGTACAACAGCGGTTTCATGTGGTCAATCGAGTCGGGAATCTGCTCAATGATGCTGGAATAACAGACCGTTCCGCACAGCTCGACAATAATATATACCATATTAAATAGCTCTTGTTGGGTGTGGTTTTGAGAAGCGGGAGATGCCAGCAGCTGTTCGAGCAATTGCTGCTGCAGCATATCGTTTTCCGGCTGCTCCAAATTGTGCTGCACCATAGACCAGGTAAAGTTGCGCCGAATGAGACGCAGGCTGTCCTTATGCGTGGAAAAATACGTGATGATGTAATCGACAAACAGAATGACGTTTTCTGTGAAATCCTCTGTGCGGTGCTGCTCGGTGTGCTCGTAGGCGAGCGTCAGAATATGCCGCCCGATCTGTAAAATCAAGTGTTCGAGCAGC
>NZ_JBNMHC010000502.1:0-1208 GCF_050872565.1 Butyricicoccus sp.
AAAACGACCTTCGGCTTATGGGTCTGTGCCTCTTCCGGCGTTACATCCGCATATGCCATAATAATCACATGGTCGCCCTCAGATGCGCAGCGTGCTGCCGCGCCGTTCAGACAGATCACGCCGCTGCCCGGCTCACCTGCGATGGTGTACGTTTCAAAGCGATTGCCGTTGTTCACGTCTACAATCTGTACTTTTTCATACTCATAAATACCAGCTGTATTCAAAAGCTCGCTGTCGATGGTAATCGAACCAACATAGTTCAGCTCAGCCTGTGTTACAACGGCGCGGTGAATTTTGCCTTTCAGCATCTGGATTGTCATGTAAATTTCGTCCTCCGTTTTATTTAGCGTTCAATGATAAAGTTATCAATCAGGCGGGTCTTGCCGATATATACGGCAACAGCGGCGAGGATCGAGCCTTCGGTGCTGCTGACCGGCTCCAGATTGTTCCAATCTACAATTTCTACATAATCAATGCGGCTGAGCGGCTCTGCCTCAATCTCAGCGGTAATGATTGCCTTGACCTTTTCTGCATCGGTCTCGCCAGCTTCTACAGCAGCCTTGCCCTTGTTCAGACCACGGGACAGGCACAAAGCTGCCTTGCGCTCCTCTGCGCTCAGGTAAGTATTGCGGGAAGACTTTGCCAGACCGTCTTCTTCACGGATAATCGGGCAGCCAACAATGGTCAGCGGCATATTCAGGTCACGTACCATGCGGCGGATAACAGCGAGCTGCTGTGCATCCTTCTGACCGAAGTATGCGCGATCCGGCTGTACGATGTGGAACAGCTTGCTGACAACGGTGCACACGCCGCGGAAATGAATCGGGCGAGTCTTGCCGCACAGACCCTTGGTCAGGTGATCCATGTCAACATAGGTGCAGAAATCCGGTGCATACATTTCTTCCGGCTCCGGATTGAAAATCAGGTTTGCGCCGGTAGACTCACACAGCGCAGCATCGCGCTCCATATCGCGCGGATAGGTTGCCAGATCCTCTGTCGGGCCAAACTGAATCGGGTTGACAAAGTCGGAAACGACAGTGCGGTCGTTCTCTGCAACCGAGCGTGCAATCAGGCTCTGATGGCCTTCATGCAGATAACCCATAGTCGGAACCAGACCTACGGTCAGTCCCTCAGCGCGCCATGCCTTTACCTGTGCACGAACTTCTTCTATTGTCTTAACGATGGTAATCATGTGAAACTCCTTTTAT
>NZ_JBNMHC010000503.1:0-1199 GCF_050872565.1 Butyricicoccus sp.
GATATTATTGCACTGACAACTCTTGCGGAGATGGGAATCAATTGTCTGCTGTATCCGATTATGCCGCTGTTTCCACAGGCGGCAGAAGGCTCGTTTCTCTATGAGATGGAAGATATGCTGACCTATTTGCTGATTTTTGTCCTTCCGTTCGCTGTCGGTGCAAAATTGTCCGGCATGTCCTTTCGCGATTTGATGGGAAGAGGAAAGCCGAGTGCAGAAGTTTATCTCATGACATTGGGGCTGACGCTGGGATGGTCCATTGTTGCTGGTTGGCTGGGCATCGGCATAGAGGGTGTTCTCAACCAATATGGATTGACAGAACCATCCTCTGCTTATGTCCTGCCGGATAGCGGAGAAGCATTTCTCATACAGTTTCTCGCCACGGCGATTGTTCCGCCAATCGTCGAAGAGCTGTGCTATCGCGGCTTCTTTCTCAATACGGCTGTGCGGTCGATGGGAACATGGGGCGCGATTGCGTTTACCGCGGTGTGCTTTTGGCTGGCGCATGACAGCTTGGAGATTTTTCCGCTGGCGTGTGGATTTGGCGTGATTGGCGGATATATTCGCCGCCGATATGGTTCGCTTTTGCCGTCTATGGTGGCGCATTTTGCCGTCAATAGCGTGTATATTATCATCAATGCAAGCTACGCGTATCATCATGTGATTGGTGCTATGGTCGCTGTGCCGGTCAATCTGCTGGAGCTTCTCTTAGGAGCTGCTGGTGTGATTTTGTTCGTGCGGCGCAGAGAATGGAAGCCAATTTGGGACGGCACATTTGGCATCCGCAGTGCTTTGACGCCGGGACGAATGACGCTGACAATTTTGACCAGTGTCCCGGTATGGATTGTACTCGCACTGACCATTTATTTTATATCCGGCAATTTGGAGGTGCTGTAAATGCAAACAGAACAGGAAAAGTTTATGAAAGCAGCCCTCAAGCTGGCACAAAAATCGGCAGAAGAAGGCGAGGTTCCAGTTGGCTGTGTCATTGTGTGTGACGGAAAAATTGTCGGACGCGGCAGAAATCGGCGGGAGAGCAAAAAGACCGCGCTGTCTCATGCGGAAATCGAAGCGATTGGAAAAGCGTGTAAAAAATTGGGCGGCTGGCGGCTGCACAAGTGCGATTTGTATGTGACGCTGGAACCGTGCCCCATGTGCGCCGGTGCGATTATCAATGCGCGGATTCGCACGGTGTATTA
>NZ_JBNMHC010000504.1:0-1189 GCF_050872565.1 Butyricicoccus sp.
AGAATCTACCGACGATTCGTACACGGATGATGCCTATCAGCCGACCGATGTGCCGACCATTCTCAATGGCAACTGGGTAAACAGCAATGCATCGCTTTCTCTGACATTTGACAACGGTGTCATTTCTTGGAAAAACGAAGACGGCAGCTTCACAACCGATTCTCCTACGCTGTATCAGCTGAATCTGACGGAAGATAACATCGGCGACTATCTCTCGGAAGATTTGCAGAGCAAATATCCGTTGGATCAGTATACCTATTATGATTTAACCTGCTGGGGTAATGCTGACCCAGACGATGACGATGAATACTATATTGAAATGCTGCTGTTCATTCCCAATGATGCCGCGCAGCTGTATTCGTTTGATTATTATGACTACGATACCTACAATACAGATACGATGACCAAGGGCGGCATCCGCTCCAAACAAACCGCCGAACAATCCGCATAAGCATAAAAAAATCGCTCGCACACGAAGTACGAGCGATTTTTTGTTTATAAGCAGAAGCCAGCGTGAATGATTCTTTTATTTTCCCGGCAGATATTCCTCTTCCACTCTCTGCACGCTGCGGCAGGTGCCTGTGCTCTCATCAATATCAAACACTGCGCCTTGCAGCACGCAGACGCCTTCTGCCGGTTCAAATCGACTGGTGAGATCTCCGCGGAACATGGCGATAGACTGCTCTTTTCGCACACCGAGCACCGACCATTTTGGTCCCGTCATGCCGAGATCGGTAATATATCCGGTTCCCTTCGGATTGACTCGCGCATCGGCTGTCGGCACATGCGTATGCGTGCCATAAACAGCGGAAACGCGTCCATCCAGATAAAAACCCATCGCGAGCTTTTCCGATGTTGCGGAAGCGTGCATTTCACACACCGCGATGTCATATCGCCCTTCCTGTTCCCGCAAAATGCGGTCTGCGCGCAAAAACGGGTTATCCGGACCATACTGCATATCACAGCGGCCAATCAATTCAAACACCAACACCCGCCAGCCGCTTCTGCTCTCATAAATGCCAAAGCCTTCTCCCGGAGACTGCGGCGCGAGATTGGCGGGACGAATGATATACCGATTATCCTCTAAATAACTGACGATATTCTGTTTGCGATACGTGTGATTTCCCAGCGTAATCACATCGGCACCGGCATCGAAAATCGCATCTGCCTGCTTCGGCGTGATGCCAAC
>NZ_JBNMHC010000505.1:0-1185 GCF_050872565.1 Butyricicoccus sp.
ACGGAAGCGATAAATACTCTGTTTGACATCGCCAACCATAAAGATGTTCTTCTCGTCATCGCTGACCGCGCGGAAAATCGCGTCCTGTACCGCATTGGTGTCCTGATACTCATCGACCATGATTTCGGAAAAATGCATCTCACGGGCAAGCTGCGTCGGCGCATCATGTTCATCGACAAGCAGCTGCACAGCAAAGTGTTCCAAATCGTTAAAGTCCACCACGCCGCGCCGCAGTTTTTCCGCCTGATAGTCATCCATAAACAGCTGTACCGTATCACACAGCGCACAGACCGCTGGAGCCATCATGCGCATATCCTCGCGCACCTCTTGTTCTGTGACGCACAAGACTTTTTCCGCCATCTCCTTGACGATGGATTTCCAACTGTTGCGTCGATCCTTGAGCGCATCGAGAAAGGCTTTATCCTCATAGCCGCGAATAGCAGGAATACGTTTGAAGGTATCTCGAATCTGTGCACACAGCTGCACAGCGGCATCCCATGCGCCGTCCTGCACCAAGGTCAGCAGATCTTCCGCCTGCTGTTTATCCTGCGCGAAAACCGGTTCATATTTATCCTGCACGACGTCTGCACCCTGCATCTCATCCAGTGCATCATCCAGCACGGCAATGCCATACGCAATACGACTCTCCGCCTCTCGCAGCAACGCGATACCCCAATCGGTATCGGCAAGGCGGTCAAATTCCCGCACAAACTTCTGGCGATACTGCTCCAATTCTCGTTTTGGCTTCGGCGAGGACTGCAAGTTGCGAAAGGTCTCCAGCACGAGGGTTGCCAGCTGTCTGTCATCGCGTCCGCCGCTGACCGCTTCTACCAGCGCGGAAAATCCCTCACTGTCCACCGCATACTGTGCTTCGAGTACGTCTTCCAATACCTCATTCTGCATCACCGTCTGCTCGCTGTCGTCCGCTGTGCGAAACTCCGGCGGCAATCCCAGCTCATGAAAATGCTCTTTAACCAAGCCCATGCAAAACGCATGAACGGTTGTAATCTTCGCGCGGTGCACGAGCATGAGCTGACGGCGCAGACGCAGATTTTGCGGCTGTTTTGCCGCCAAATCCGTCAGGGCATCCGCAATCTTGCCTCGCATCTCGCTCGCCGCCGCTTTGGTAAACGTCACGATGAGAAAAGAATCCACATCACAGGGATGTTCCGGATCTGTCACGCG
>NZ_JBNMHC010000506.1:0-1181 GCF_050872565.1 Butyricicoccus sp.
CGTAAACATGCTGTCCAGTGTGCCCGAATAATTGAGCAGAACATATGGATGCTTGCGCAGACCGGCAGAGTATGCACCGGAGCACTTGCCGACGTTCTCATAGACATCAATCCAACGGTTGTCAAAGCCTTCTTTAAGAATGGCGCGATAGTCATCGCCCATGCAAGCGAGGGCGTCATATACCGTCTGCTTGGCTTCTTCGTAAGGAATATCCACATCGACATCGCTGACAATCGGTGTGTATAGATCGTACATGTGCAGCTCGTCAACACCGAGCAGCTTGCGGCGCAGATCGACATAGCGATACATCGGAGCCATATTCTCGTGTACGGCAGAAATCAGATTGGTGTATACTTCGGTCGGCACATAGTTGCCGTCCAGAGATGCCTGTAAGGTCGAGTCGTATTTGCGGGCATCTGCATAGAACTTCAACTGCTTGACCTGGGCAGAGAGCAGAGCAGCGGCTGTGTTGCGGAACTGACCGTATACGCTGTACAGAGATTCAAATGCAGATTTGCGCAGCACGCGGTCTGCACTGTGCATGAGCGGAATATACGTGCCATGTGTGACCGGATGAGAGTTGCCGTCTTTGTCGATAGCCGCCGGGAACTTCAGGTCAGCATCGGCAAAAACAGAGTAGACACTGTCCGGTGCCTGCGACATCTCTCCGGCGGCAGCGAGCAGCTTTTCTTCCGCGTCGGACAGAATGTGTGCACGCTTGTTGCGAATGCGCGTCAAGCACAGACGATAGGTTTCCAGTGCAGGCTCGTCTTTGTAAAACTGTTCCAGCGTTTCATCCGGAATCGCCAGCAGCTCCGGCGTTTCAAAGGAGCTTGCTGCATCGACAGCGACCATCGCGCTCATTGCCTGAGAGGTCATGCCTTGATACAGAGAGTTGGCGGTGTCCTCATCGCTTCTGCGCTGGGCATAGCCGTACAGGGCATCAAATAACACGCTAATGTCATCGCCGAGCTGCAAAAATTCCAATAATTTCTGTGCGCTGTCGCCTAAATGGCCTTTGTAGGCTGCGAGCTGTTCCGGCAGGGCACGGGCTTTTTCCAAATCGGCCTTCCACAAATCGTTGTTTGCATAGACATCTTCCAGTGCCCAAGTATATTTCGGGTCCGCTTCGCTGCGGACAGGAATTTTCTTTTCCATGGTATTGAAACCTCCTGTGAAAA
>NZ_JBNMHC010000507.1:0-1157 GCF_050872565.1 Butyricicoccus sp.
GCGACATTGGAGCAGACCGTGGCGTTTTTGGACAAACAGAATCTGCCGCTGTACGCCGCAGCACTCAGCGAGAGCAGCGTGCCGCTGACGCGCGTGGATTTGACGCGCGCTGCCGTGATGATCGGCAATGAGGGACGCGGCATCACCAAAAAAGCCGCCGCTCTGTGCACCCAGCAAATCATTATTCCGATGGATGGCCGCGCGGAGTCGCTCAATGCGTCAGTCGCTGCCTCCATTATCATGTATGAGATGAGCAGAAAGGGCTGATCGCCAATGACGAACGTTACCTATTGGCTGTGGCTGGCAACGCGGCCGGGATGCAGTGCACGGTTCAGCCGCCGCCTGCTCGAACGATTTGACTCGCCGGAGGAAATTTGGCAGGCAGATCGGCAGGCGTTTGTGGACATTCCGCGGCTCACGAAACATAAGCTGGATTCGCTGATGGAAAAGGATTTGACGGTTGCCGAGCACATTCAGGCGGACTGCCTCAAGCAGGGCATTCAAATTCTCACGATGGACGATGAAGCATATCCGGAGCTGCTGCGAGAGATTTCGGATCCGCCGCTTGTGCTGTATGTGCGCGGCACCTTGCCGGATTTTACCGATCGACTGTCTATTTCCATTGTGGGCACACGAAAATGTACCCAATATGGCAAGCAGGCGGCGTGGCATTTTGCGGGAAATCTCGCCCAGCGCGGCGCGATTATCGTCTCCGGTATGGCATTGGGCATTGATGGAACAGCCAATCGGGCAGCGATTGAAGCGGGCGGAGAGACGGTTGCCGTTCTCGGCTGCGGCGTCGATGTGTGCTACCCGTGGCAGCACAAACAGCTGATGGAAGATATTATTCGTCACGGCGCGGTAATCAGTGAATACCCGCCCGGCACAGAACCGTTCGGCAGGAATTTTCCTGTGCGCAACCGCATCATAACCGGCTTGGGTCGGGGCACACTGATTGTAGAGGCACCGAAAAAATCCGGCGCATTGATTTCGGCGGATTTGGCACTGGAGCAGGGACGCGATGTGTTTGCTGTTCCGGGAGATATTAACCGCCTGTCCAGCGCAGGATGCAATGCATTGATTCGGCAGGGCGCGGCGGAGCTGGTACAGGAACCGGCGGATATTTTGTCGCAGTATCAGCTGACGGATGCGCATAC
>NZ_JBNMHC010000508.1:0-1155 GCF_050872565.1 Butyricicoccus sp.
CTTGGGTATGCAGCGCGTCAAATGGGAGCTGGAAGATCTGTCGCTCAAATATTTGGATCCAATTGGCTATAAGGAAATTGTAGACGGCTTGGAGCGGCAGCGTCCGGAGCTGGAAGAGATGCTCGACCGCATCAAAAAGACGATTCACGGCAAATTGGACGAGAGCGGCATCAAAAATTCTATTTCCGCCCGCGTCAAGCATATTTATAGTATTTATCGTAAGATGTTTGAGCAAAACAAGAGCATCAACGAAATTTACGATATTTGCGCGGTGCGCGTAATTGTAGAATCCGTGGCAGACTGCTATAATGTTTTAGGCTATGTGCATGACCTGTACAAGCCGATTCCGGGACGATTTAAAGATTATATCTCGACGCCGAAGCCGAATGGCTATCGGTCATTGCATACAACAGTCATCGGCCGTTCCGGTGTGCCGTTTGAAGTTCAGATTCGTACAGAAGAAATGCACAAGATGGCAGAATATGGCATTGCAGCGCATTGGAAGTACAAGGAACACTTGCAGAAGAGCAGCGGCGAGGAAACCTATGCGTGGATTCGTCAGCTGCTGGAAGCACAGCAGGACACCGAGGCGGAGGATTTTATCAAGCATATCAAGGTCGATCTGTTCTCGGACGAAGTATTTGTCTTTACTCCGCGCGGTGACGCAGTCAGCCTGCCGCTGGGTGCAACACCGATTGATTTTGCATACGGCATTCATTCCGCAGTCGGCAACCGCATGACCGGATGTAAAGTCAACGGCCGCATTGTGCCGATTAACTATACGCTGAAAAACGGCGATGTGGTCGAAGTTTTGACTTCCAAAGAGACACATGGTCCGAAGCGCGATTGGCTGCAAATCGTCAAGACATCTGAAGCCCGCAGTAAAATTAAACAGTGGTTTAAGAAAGAATGTCGTGAGGAAAATATTGAGCAGGGTCGTGCTGATTTGGATCGCGAGCTGCGTTCCAGCCTGCTGTACAGTCACTTTATGGAAAAGCCGGAAATTCAAAGCAATATTTTGAAGAAATTCGGCTATGCAAATCTGGAAGAACTGTACAATGCACTGGGTTATGGCGGTCTTACCGTAACGAAAGTGCTGAATAAAGTGCGCGATGAAGTCATTCGCGCGAGAAAACAGGAAGAAAAACAGAAGCC
>NZ_JBNMHC010000509.1:0-1151 GCF_050872565.1 Butyricicoccus sp.
CAACTATGACAAGTGCATCAGCTGTGGTGCCTGCGTGTTCCAGTGTCCGTTTGGCGCAGTGGTGGACAATTCTTCCATTGTCGATGCGATTAAGCTGCTTCAGCAGGCGGATCATCGCGGCTATTATACCGTAGCGATTGTCGCTCCGGCGATTGCTTCGCAGTTCAAAGGCGTCAAGCTGGGACAGGTCAAGCAGGCATTGCGCAACTTGGGCTTCCATGACGTTGTTGAGGCGGCTCTCGGCGCGGATATGGTCGCAAAGAAAGAGTCGAAGGAGTTGGCGGAAAAGGGCTTCTTGACGTCTTCTTGCTGTCCGGCATTTGTCAGCTATATCAAGAAGCACATGCCGGAAATGACAGAGCATATTTCGCATAACCTGTCTCCGATGGCAGAACTTGGCAAGTACATCAAGGAAAACAGTGCATGGCCGGTCAAGACGGTATTTATCGGCCCATGTACCGCGAAGAAGGAAGAGCAGAAGCTGGAACATGTCCGTCCGTGGGTGGATTGCGTACTGACCTTTGAAGAAATGGTTGCGCTGCTGGATGCAGCAAACTGTGCACCAGAAGATCAGGGCGAATTGCCGGTAAACGATGCGTCGTATTTCGGCCGTATTTTTGCTCGTTCCGGTGGTTTGACCGAAGCAGTTGTCGAGAGCATCAAGGAGCAGGAAATTGACTTTGAGCCGAAGGCAGCGGTTTGCAGCGGCATTGAACAGTGCAAGGTTGCTTTGCTCAAGGCAAAGATGGGCAAGCTGGCAGAGAACTTTATCGAGGGCATGGCCTGTGAGGGCGGCTGCGTCAACGGCGCAGGTGCAATCAGCCATCTGCCGACGGATAAGCGTTCGGTAGATACCTTCGCAAAGACAAGCTCGAAGGACGGCGTCAATATGTCGGTCGGCAGCTACGAGACCAAATTCTAATATACACAAAACAGCGAAACACCAGAGACAGATTTTGTTTCTGGTGTTTTTTCTATGTCCTGACGCATAAGATGGGAGAGACGATAAACGATAATAAGAGGAGGCGTATGATATGCCGACTGTTTTTCTCAGTCCATCTACACAGGAATATAATGCGTATTATGACGGCATGGGCAGTGAAGAATATTATATGAATCTGATTGCGGATGCTATGGTGCCGGATTTGGAA
>NZ_JBNMHC010000510.1:0-1141 GCF_050872565.1 Butyricicoccus sp.
AAATATCAAAACTCATGATTCTTCATCTCCCAAATACGTCAGAAAATGTCGGCTCAGTGCCAACATGCCCTGCATGTCCTCCAGAGCAGCAACACTGGATGGTGAATGGATATAGCGAACCGGTGCCGCAAGTCCAGCTGTCAGAACGCCTTCTCTGGTCAAATGAATGCGTCCGGCATCTGTACCGCCTGCTACGCGGTGCTTGGTCTGCCATGGAATATGATTGTCCTCTGCCAGCTTGCGCAACGTCTCAAACAGCTTCTGATTGTAAATGGTAGAGCGATCCATAAACGGAATCACAACACCCTTGCGCAGACCGCACACTTGCTTGGCGCCGTCTACTTCTGCCAAATCTGCCGCCGTTGTGCCTTCCAGCACCAGACAAATATCCGGCTGCAGCGCAAATGCTGCGCAGCGAGAGCCGCGCAAACCAACTTCTTCCTGTACACCAAAAACAAACCATGTATCTACCGCCGGCTGTTCCTGCAAAAGTGTCAGCATGACCGCACAGCCCACGCGGTCATCAATGGCTTTTGCTTTGAGCAATCCATCGCCAAACCGAACGCAAGCAGAATCAAAGACACCGTATGTGCCAAGCGGCACTTTTTTCTGTGCTTCTTTCTTGTCCGACGCACCAATGTCAATATATAAGCTGCTGGTCTTTGGCATGGTCTTTCGTTCTTCCCGCGTGGTCAAATGAACAGCCTTGATGCCGACAACACCGCGCACATCGCCAAACAAAATGCGTCTGCCAATCACGACGCGCGGATCAACGCCGCCGACAAAGCCGAACTTGACACAGCCGTCGTCTGTGTATCCCTTGCAAATGACACCAACTTCGTCCATGTGTGCAGAGAGCATCACCGTCTTGCTGATGTGTTTTTTGCCCTTGCGGAAAATCATCAGATTACCGAGATTGTCCTCGCGAATCTCATCCGCGTATGGCTTTGCCTGTTCCAAAATAAAATCATGTACTGCATCTTCACAGCCGGACGGACCGGGAAGAGCGCACAGCTTTTCTAATACCTCGATCATACGCGCGTTA
This sequence comes from Butyricicoccus sp., assembly GCF_050872565.1. GTDB lineage: Bacteria > Bacillota > Clostridia > Oscillospirales > Butyricicoccaceae > Butyricicoccus_A. The sequence continues at coordinate 1,046 of NZ_JBNMHC010000510.1, forward strand.
CCTCCCCGTCAAACTCCTTCAAAAAGGCTGCCATCAAATCGCTGACCGCTTGGACATCACACAGTTTAATGGTCTCAATCGGTGTGTGCATATATT
>NZ_JBNMHC010000511.1:0-1132 GCF_050872565.1 Butyricicoccus sp.
CCTATCAGCTGCCGGACATCAAAAGTCCGACACCGGATCAGATGGCAGGCTATGTAAAGATTATCGAGCGATATGTAGAAAATGTCATTTTCTAAGCAGATATAGACACTGTTCACGCATAGGGAGATGCAGCCGCGTCGGAACCGAAACATGCGGGAGAGCAGTGTCTATCTCGGCTGTACACACACTTTTTTTGATTTAGGATGGTGGAGCATAATGGATCAGAAAGTTAATATTCATGTATTTTATGAATGCAAGGGAGAACACACGCACGAGTATCCGCAGATCCTTGTGCCCCTGCAGGAGCCGATGAAAATCAGCATCGGCAAAATGGAATATGAAGTGACGCCGCAAGAACTTTGCTTTATCCCGACAGGGATGCTGCATCAGTGTAATTATTACGGCAAGCTGCTGGCGATCAATGTGTCCGATGATATGGCGGACAGCGGAGAAGTTGTCTTGATTTCCAATCCGCTGATTATTTCCATGCGCGGTCAGATCATTCAGCTCGTGGAGCTGATTCAAGCAGAGCTGGAGCAAAATCCGGAGAGCACAGCCGTGCGGCATTTGTATAAGTATTTGTACAGCAAGCTGATGGAAAACTGTGCGGCGCCGTCGATTCAGTATATCAATGAATATTATCATCTGCCGATTACTGTCGATCAGTTGGCGAAAATTGAAAACTACAACGTGACCTATTACTGCGATTGGTTTAAGCAGCAGACCGGCTTATCCCCGAGTTTTTATCTGCGCAATACACGCATTCAGCGGGCAAAAGAGCTGCTGGTCACGACCAATTTCAGCGTGATGGAAATTGCTGTGATGGTAGGATACAGCAGCAATTCGACATTTACGCGAGCCTTTCACAATGTCACCGGTATGACGCCGAAATCATATCGAGAGTGCCCGTGCTTTAAGAAAACGGTCAGCGTTGTATAATACAGAAATAGAGTCAATCTATGATTATATGATATTTGCAAAGAAAGAGGATGATACCCATGATGACCAAAGAACAGTATATTGAGTCCCTGCGCAAGCTGAACCTCAATCTGTGGATGTTCGGCAAGAAGGTAGAGAATCCGGTAGACGATCCGGTAATCCGCCCGTCCCTGAACTCCTTCGCAGCAACTTA
>NZ_JBNMHC010000512.1:0-1130 GCF_050872565.1 Butyricicoccus sp.
CGGGCATGAAAACGCTGGTCGGCGGAGAGATCGTCGGCTACACGCAGATGCTGGAAGAGGCACGGCAGATTGCCGTCAAACGCATGGTGGATGAGGCAAAGGCACTGGGTGCGGATGCCATCATCGGCGTGCGATATGGCTCGTCACAGGTGATGGCGGGCGCTGCGGAGGTCATTGCCTATGGTACAGCGGTGCGTATCTTGAATCAGTAAGAAAGGAAACACATATGCTGTTTGATACCCATGCACACTATGATGACAGCTGGTTTGATGCGGATCGAGAGCAATTGCTTTCATCGATGCAGGAGCATAACGTCGGATTGATTCTCAATCCGGGCTGTGATGTAGAAACATCGAAAACCGCGGTACAGCTGGCGCATACCCATGACTTTATGTATGCCGCTGTCGGCATTCATCCGGAATACAGCGTTGGCGTCACGGATGCAGATCTTGCCACCATTCGCGCGCTGGCAGCAGACCCGAAGGTCAAGGCAATCGGAGAGATCGGCTTGGATTATTATTGGGAAAAGCGTTCGCCGGAGACCACTCCGCCACGCGAACAGCAGAAACTCTTGCTGCGCAAGCAATTAGAACTGGCGAGAGAGCTGAAATTGCCGGTCATTATTCACGACCGCGATGCCCATGAGGACTGCTTTGACATCGTAAAAGACTATGCAGATCTGAAGGGTGTCTATCACTGCTATTCCGGTAGTTTGGAGATGGCGAAGGAAATTCTCAAGCTGGGATGGAATCTGTCGTTTACCGGCGTGATTACCTATGGCAGAGCGAAAAAAGCACGCCGCGTCATCGAGGGCATCCCGATGGATCGCATCATGATTGAGACGGACAGTCCATATCTGACGCCGGAACCGGAACGGCTCGCAGAAGGCCGTGTGCGCAACAGCTCACTGTTTGTTCATCGCGTCGCAGAACAGATTGCGAATTTTAAGGGACTGACTGTGCAAGAGGTCGAAGAAATTACAACAGCGAACGGAAAAGCCTTTTTCGACATTGTATGACGCATGGTGCATAAAAAGATAGACAGAATCAGGCATATCAATTGACAAACACGATTAAATTTTATATAATATAAATAATTTAAACGGAGCGTTTATTAAACGCCGAGAGGAG
>NZ_JBNMHC010000513.1:0-1128 GCF_050872565.1 Butyricicoccus sp.
AAGTCCATCAGCGTAGAGCCTTCGCCAATCGGCTGAATGCCAGACAGCACATTAAAGCCGAGAATTGCCGGCATCGACAGAAGAATAATCAGCACGATGTTGCGGCTGACTGCGGTCTTGCGATCCCAGTTGAAGATCTCCATCGTCATAGACAGAATATTCTCAAATACGGCGATAACGGTAGACAGTGCAGCAAACGTCATAAAGACGAAGAATGCTGCGCCCCAAATATCGCCGCCTGCCATGTGATTGAATACATTCGGCAGCGTGATAAACAGCAGCGACGGTCCGGAATCCGGCTGTACACCATATGCAAAGCACGCCGGAATAATGATAATGCCTGCAGTCAGAGCGACAAAGGTATCCAGTACGGTTACGCTGACTGCCTCGCCTGCCAGACGATTGGTCTTATCCAAATAGCTTCCGAAAATTTCCATTGCGCCGATACCCAGACTCAGCGTAAAGAACGCATGAGACATGGCTGCGAACAAAACATTGCCGAAGCCGATTTCTGCAATCTTGCCCAGATCCGGCACCAGATAGAACGCCAGACCCTCGCGCATGTTCGGCAGAACCAGAGAGTGAACTGCCAGAACGATCATCAAGCACATGAGCAGCAGCATCATGACCTTGGTGATGCGCTCTACACCGTTTTTCAGACCCAATGCGCAGATACTGAAAGCAATCAGCACGGAAATAATCATGAAGATGGTCATCTGCACTGGAGATGCCAGCATATCGGAGAATGCACCGGCAATTTCATCCGGCGTCTTTCCCTTTAAGTTGCCAGTCAACATGCGCAGAGCATAGTTAATCATCCAACCGCACACCATGGTGTAAAACATCATGAGTAAGTAGTTGCCTGCCACGCCAAACCAGCGATACCGATGCCAGCGTGTGCCCTTCGGCTCCAGCTCATGAAATGCCTTTGCCGTACTGTGGCGGCTTGCACGACCCACTGCATACTCGCAGATCAGAATCGGCCAACCGAGCAGTGCCAGACAAATCAAGTACAGCACAATAAATGCTGCGCCGCCATTCTGTCCGCAGATATATGGAAACTTCCATACATTGCCCAGACCCACTGCGCAGCCGGCAGAAACCAGAATAAATCCCAGTCTCGTACCG
>NZ_JBNMHC010000514.1:0-1127 GCF_050872565.1 Butyricicoccus sp.
CCAATTGAAAATCAAGCAGAAGCCCAAGGCGAACAGAACGCCAAATACATTCTGCATGACGCGCAGTCCCATTGCCGCAGGCACGCCATAGAGCTGAGAGGCAATGGCGAGAGCACCAAAGGTGTTAAACACAGCCTGCCAGCCGTATTTGGCGGAGAAACCAACGCCAATGCCGCCGATAACACCGATATATGCATAAATCGCAGATGGCAGGTAAGTATACAAGACAAAAAAGCACAGGACACCGGCGATATTGCCGATGATGCGTCCGCGCACGCGAGACTGCATGTCCTCCATCGCGGGGAGAATGGCAGACATGGCAGCGATTCCTGCCCACATAGCACGCGGCATACCAAATAGTTCGGCAAGAAAGATAACCAGCGGAACGCACAGAATTTGACACAGCTGCCATTTGGAACGTGCATGTGTCAGCGTGAAAGCGGGTAAGATGTCCTGAATACGCAGGTCATAGGTCAGATGTCGATGGTTCTTATAAAAGACGGCACAGACCAGAATAGCACCAACTGCCATACCGGCAAGACGGGTCAAATATTCTGTGCCGGAAACATCATAGCCATACAGCAAAAGATAGCTGAGAACGAGCGTAGATTGATTGAACATACGCGGCTCATGACAGCCAAATAAAATTAAAATCAAAATCGCTGCGGCGTTGATGAGCAAGCCGATAAAGGGATTGGTTCGATTGGCAAGATGCGGGGCAATCGTCATGATGGCAAAAAACAGCGCGAGTAAACCGGTTGATTGCTTGGCATCTATGCGAAGATCTGCATTTTTAAAGACCAGTAAATGCAGTAAAACTACCACACCGACAATGCTGTTTCCAGAGCCGAAAATCAGACTGTACAGCGTCACAAAAACAAAACAAAAGCTGACAGTCATGGCGATCTTAATCAGATAAATCAAGATATGCCGCCATTTTTCCCGGGCGGTTTCGCTCTCGCGAATGACCTTCTTAGAACCCGCTTGATTGAGTTGTAATTCTTGATAAAATGTCATAAAAAAGCTCCCTTCAAAAAAGTCGCAACGAACAGTATACGACGATTTTGAAGGGCTTGCAAGGAAAATCTTGTAAAATACAAGAAAATTCAAAGTTTTTTAAAAAATAA
>NZ_JBNMHC010000515.1:0-1121 GCF_050872565.1 Butyricicoccus sp.
ATTGGCTGCGCCAAGGAAATTTTACAAACATTTCGTCCTCTCGAAGAAAGGAGAGATTGATTTTATGCAGCAGACAGCGACAGTGACTAAACTGTTGTCCGGCAATCAAGCGGAGCTTACCGTGCATCGCCAGACTGCTTGCGGACATGATTGTTCCAAATGCGGCGGCTGCGGAGAACTGGTAACCAAGCCGATTACCGTCATTGCAGACAACTCGATCGGTGCGGACATCGGAGATACAGTCGTGATTACAGGCAGCTCGAAACAGGTGCTTGGCCTGGCAGCGGTAGTATATGTTATCCCAATTGTATTGTTTTTTGTTCTGTATGCGATTGCAGCAGTTGCCGCACTTCCAATTCCGGAACTGTGGGGCGGCGTAGGATTTTTCCTCGGTATCGCCGGTGCCCTGCTGATGAACAAGCATCAGAAAGACAAAAAGCCGATTTACACTATTTCTAAACTGTAAATTTTCAAGGCTGGCGCGTGCGTCAGCCTTGTATTCTGGGCGAAGATACAGTAAAATGGTATTTGAGGTGAAAGAATACCATGTTCGGATTTGTTCGACCGCTGCGCGGAGAACTCAAGGTGCGAGAGTGGGAGCGCTTCCAGAGCGTTTATTGCGGATTGTGCCACACCATTCGCCGCCGATACGGCTTTGTGCAGACACTGATGCTCAGCTATGACTGCACCTATCTCGCATTAGTGCTGGATGCGTTGGAACCATGCGGCGGCGAACAGAGCAAGTGCCGGTGCATCATGCACCCATTTCGCCGCAGAACCTGCGCCAAGCAAAGTGACGGCATGATTCGAGCGGCAGCTGTCAGTGTAATTTTGTGCTGGCACAAGCTGGCGGATAGCATTGCTGATGAGCGTGGCATCAAGCGACTTGCTGCTCGGCTGTTTCGACTGTTTCTTCGTCGAGGATACCGAAAAGCGGCGGAAGAGCTGCCAGATTTTGATCGAGAGACGCAGAAATGTCTGGAGAGCTTAAACGCGTTGGAACGACAGAAAACGCCGTCGCTCGACCGCCCTGCCGATGCGTTCGCGTCAATTTTGCGGGCTGCGGTTGCAGATTGGCATACAGATAGTCGTATTTTACAAGAAATGTTTTATCACGTGGG
>NZ_JBNMHC010000516.1:0-1117 GCF_050872565.1 Butyricicoccus sp.
ACCCAAATCGGCAGATTACTCTGCTCTCGCGCCGCGAGAACCGCCGCTTTGACTTCGTACAAGTCGGTCATGGTCTCAAAAATAACGAGATCTGCGCCCGCCTGCTCTCCGGCGCGCACCATTTGTGCGTAAATTTCATAGGCTTCATCAAATGCCAGCGTGCCAAGCGGCTCCATCAGCTCGCCAATCGGACCGACATCCAAAGCAACTTTTGCCTTTTCGCCCGCAGCTCGCTTCGCAATCGCGACGTTCGCCGCCACCAGTTCTTCTGTGGTGTGTCCTGTGCCTTCCAGCTTATGTGCGTTGGCACCAAAGGTATTGGCATAGATAATATCACTGCCCGCCTGCACATAACTGCGCTGGATGTTTTCCAAAATTTCCGGATGCTGGACACCGAAGATTTCCGGCCGTTCGCCCAGTCCCAAACCGGCAGCTTGCAGCATTGTGCCCATGCCGCCGTCAAGTAATGTCAGATTATTCATGACAAGCAAGTCCTTCCTTTCGATAGGGACAGGTCAGGAACATACTGCATACCTCACAGCCCCGTTTTCTCAGTTTTTGCGGATGATCGGAGATTCCCATAATCGCAGTTACCGATTTTCGCGGAATCATCAAATAATTTGGCGTGACGGTCAGACCAATGCGCCGCGCGGTATTAAGAGCTTCGCACAGTCTGCGCTGGGTGTGCAGCGGCAAATCGCCGTATCCCGGACTAAATCGGTCGGTCAAAAACCGTCCCTCCCGCTCCAATTGTTCTCTCAAATCAAATTCAAAATGGTCACAGACGTTTTCAATCGCCGCACTGGCGCAGGAATCCATGATAAGCGCATCCGCCATATCCGTCACCTCACGCCGCATAAGCAGCTGTTCAATCTGCGGCCCCAATGTCACGGCAAGCAGCACGCTTTCCTGACAAGACGACAGGATTTCTTTCATGTCCTTACCTTCTAACGGAAAGCCGACAATCTCGCCGTTTTTTACCGGCAATCTGCGATAGACCAATCTCGGCTGACAGCTCTTTGTCACTTCATCCATGCAGCGTCGAATCTGCTGTTCCAGTTCCGGCGGCCGTTCCTGTCCGCGATACCCGAGATACATCAAAATTTCTTGATAATTG
>NZ_JBNMHC010000517.1:0-1103 GCF_050872565.1 Butyricicoccus sp.
ACATAGTCCAGCAGGTAATGTGCGACCGTGGTATGGGACACAGAATCCATCGGCATCAACTCCTTCTTTTTGTTGTGTACATTGTAACACGAAGCGTCAAAAAGAAAAAGAGGCATTTTGAAGAAGTTTTTGTTAACAAATTGTTATAGACACAAACACGACACAAAGAACCTCTGATTCTTGTCCATTGTCCGAACAAAAATCAGAGGCTTGTATATTTCTTCTTATTTTATCACAGGGCGCGGAAATACTCCTTTTTATATCCGCCGCGTTCCAACGCCTTGCGAATCTGTTCGCACATGGCCTCGCGGTCTCGATTGAGCGTACCCTTGAGGGTCAGATAATTGGACGCATGGTTAGAACGGAATACACTGCCCTCGCTGTCGATGTGCTCCAGCATCAGCAGGGTTTCCTTGGCTACTTGCGGTGCGGTGAGCAGGTGGAATTTGCCAGCCTCGCACTCTCGGCGCAGCGGCACATCGCCTTCAAACATCAGCGTGAGCAGGCCGATATAGTCCGGCTTCATGCGGGAAAATGCCTTTGCCGTGTCAATCGCGTGCTCTTTCCACATCTCCGTGCCGCCCAAGCCGCTGATCGCTGTGACGGACAGCTTCATACCGGCATCCTTGACCATCTGACCGGCGCGAATGATGTCTTCCACTGTTACGCCCTTGTTGATATGCTTGAGCACCTGCTCATTGCCGGATTCCAGACCCAGATAAATCATTTCCAAGCCCAGCGAATGCAGCAGCTGCAAGTCCTCCGGCGATTTGGTCAAGATACTCTTCGGAGATCCATAGCTGGTCACGCGCTGGCATTCCGGAATGACCCTGCGGATGTGCTTGAGGATGGTCACGAGATCCTCTGTCTTGCGAATCAGCGCATCGCCGTCTGCAAGAAAGACGCGCTCAATATAGCGGTACTGTCTGCGGGCGATATTAAAATCCTCCAGAACGTCCTCCAACTTGCGCAAATGAAACCGTTTTTCCTTGTACATATCACAGAATGTACATTTATTATGGCTGCATCCCACCGTAACCTGTACAATCAAACTGTACGCTTCAGACGGCGGACGAAATACTCTGCCTTCATATCTCATGAAT
>NZ_JBNMHC010000518.1:0-1103 GCF_050872565.1 Butyricicoccus sp.
CCAGCATAGCAAGCATTTACTCGTAGAAAAATCTATCACATTGAACAGCCGTGAATTAGACGAAATGATGCAGCTCGCTGAGCAAAAGCATTTGATCTTGGCTGAAGCAATGACAATTTGGCACATGCCGTTATATCGAGAATTATGGAGTAGGGTACACAGCGGCCAATGGGGCAAGGTTCAAATGATTACGGTCAATTTCGGCAGCTTTAAAGAATACAACATGACCAATCGATTCTTTAATTTGAATCTGGCAGGCGGTGCCATGCTGGACATCGGTGTGTATGCTCTGTCTATCGTGCGCAGCTTTATGGACGAGAAGCCCACACAGATTCTCAGCCAGTGGAAGCCATCCCCGACCGGCTCTGATGAGCAGGCAACGATTCTGCTTCAAAATCCGTCCGGTCAAATGGCAACTGTAGCTCTGTCTATACATTCCAAACAGCCCAAGCGAGCAATGATTAGCTGTGAAACCGGCTATATTGAAATTATGGAATTTCCAAGAGCAAATCAAGCCATTTTTGTCAACGCAGAAACCGGTGAAAAGACCGAAATCGTCTGCGGAGAAACCGATCAGGCACTCTATTATGAAATGACGGACATGGAACACGCCGTGCAAACCGGAGATCCCTCTGCCATGCAGCTAGCCTATTCTAAAGATGTCATGGACATCATGACGCAACTGAGAAAAGATTGGCATTTACAATATCCAAACGAACAATGGTAAAACAAAACAGCCTTTCTGATTGTATCAAATCAAAAAGGCTGTTTTTATGTGAGATTTATTTTATTTCTTATTGTTTCTTCTTGCTTCCTTCTTCTTTTCCAAATTGGAAACGATAATCGTACAAGAAGCATCACCAGTGATATTGACGGTGGTACGACCCATATCAAAGATACGGTCTACACCGGCAACCAGTGCAACACCTTCTACCGGCAGACCAACAGAAGTCAATACCATAGTCAGCATAACCATACCTGCACCCGGTACACCAGCTGTGCCAATAGACGCCAGCGTTGCCGTCAGCACGATGGTAATCATCTGCGGGAAGGTCAAATGAATGCCATAGCAAGCAGCAATAAAGATTGCACAGACGCCCTGA
>NZ_JBNMHC010000519.1:0-1091 GCF_050872565.1 Butyricicoccus sp.
CCCATCGTAAATGCCGTGTCGAAATACAGCGGCAGACCGGCAAGATTGTTCGCGACATCGCGCCAGCCCTGCCAGCCGCCCATGTGCGCGAGAACCAGCTTATCCGGCGCGACTTCCTGCATCACGTGGCGGATGTGCGCCGTTGAGCAGTAGTTGTGTTCCGGAATGCCGATGTCGATACCGGCGTGCGTCAGAACGATGAGCCCCAGTTCCGTCGCCTTGTCGATGATGCGCAGATAGCGAATGTCGTCAAAGTCATAGCCTTGGTATGCCGGATGCAGCTTGATGCCCTTGATGCCCATGTCTGCGACATGCCGCAGCTCCTCTTTGTAATTGGTGAACTCCGGATGCATACCGCCGAACGACAGCAGACCGGTTTCTTCCCAGTGCTCGTTGGTGCGGGCGGCAAGCTCATTGAGCTTGGAGACCTGATGCGTATTGGTCATGACCGGCAGCAAGATCGACAGATCCACACCGGCGTTTTCCATCGAGCGGCGCAGGCCGTCGTTGGTCGCATCGGTAAATGCCATCGAACGCGATTTGCTTTGCAGCTGGGCGATGACAGAAGCGGCAATTTTGGCGGGAAAGGTATGCGTGTGAAAATCAATAATCATGCAGAAAATTCCTCTTGGCGGGCGTGATGGCAGCCGATGAAGCGCTCCAGCGGCTGACGCAGACGCGGGGTGAAGAACTTGATGACAATACCGGTGCACAGAGCGGCGATCAGTGTGCCCTCACGGGTGCCCTGAATGGTAAAGTCAAAGAAAACCAGAGACAGAACCAGTGCGATACATACGCAGCTGACATCAAAACAAATTTTCAGTGTGCCGAAATCCTTGTGTGTGGTGTCGGAAATGGCCTTGACAAATGCCTCACCGGAATTCATGACCGTGTTGGCAATGACGCAGAAGGAAATGCCAAAACCCAGAATGATTGTTCCGCAGCAGATGTTGACCAGACGCAGCGGATACAGCTCCGGAGAAGCCCAAGAGAACGCCCACATACCGAAATCTGTAAAATAACCAAACAGGAAAGACAGCGGAATCTGAAGCAGCTGAATCGGCTGGAATTTCCGGCGCAGAATGAGAATC
>NZ_JBNMHC010000520.1:0-1091 GCF_050872565.1 Butyricicoccus sp.
GTCCGGCTATGGTCTGGAAATTGTTGAGCGCGTGCCGATTCAGATCGCTGCAAACCCTGTCGATGCGTTCTATCTCAATACCAAGCAGGAGCGCATGGATCACATGACCGAATATAAGTAAAAGTTTGACCGTTTATTCAGGAGGATACAATTATGAAACTGTTAGAAGGAAATGTAGTAGGCACTGGTCTGAAGGTTGGCATCGTTGCTGCCCGTTTCAATGAGTTCATCGTCAGCAAGCTGGTCAGCGGCGCACAGGACGCGCTGGTTCGTCACGGCGTATCCGCTGATGACATCGAGATCGCTTGGGTTCCGGGCGCATTTGAGATCCCGCTCATCGCACAGAAGATGGCAAACTCCGGCAAGTATGACATGGTTCTCTGCCTCGGCGCAGTCATCCGCGGCTCGACCTCTCACTACGATCTGGTTTGCAACGAGTGCGCAAAGGGTGTCGCTCAGGTTTCCCTGTCCGCAGGCATTCCGGTACTGTTCGGCGTCGTTACCACGGACACCATCGAGCAGGCTATCGAGCGCGCAGGCACCAAGGCTGGCAACAAGGGCTACGATGTTGCTTGCTCCGGCATCGAGATGGCAAACCTCATCCGCAACCTGTAAGCTTCCCCAAAGTTTCCCATATGATACATGCACCCCGAAGTCTGGTTCTTCGGGGTGTTTTTTGTCACATTCTGTTGCAAAGAAAAACTGTAAAAAAATCTGTAACTTTTCCATAAGTTTTCCATAATATTACACAAATCTCCCTAGCATATTCCCGAAAAGTATGGTACACTATAAATAGTCTCTTGTGAGATATTTCACAATCCGCAGGAGAACGTTGTTAGGAAGAGATTTTTTTGGAAAAAGGTGGAAAAAACATCATGGTCAATTGGAACAATTTGGACACACTCACATCTTTCAAAAAGCTGGCTGGCATGAAAGATCGTGTGAATATCGCGCAGGAAATGTCTGGGGAAAACGGTGCCGCGCGTGTCAAGAAATACAGTGCACCGATGGCAGCCGGTATGAAGTTCAACTACGCTGCCAAGCAGGTAGATGACGAAATCCTGTCCACGCTGGCACAGCTGGCACAGGAA
>NZ_JBNMHC010000521.1:0-1082 GCF_050872565.1 Butyricicoccus sp.
AGCCAACGAAGACATTCCTGTTCTTCGTTGGCTTTTTTATTTGGATAAGATCGCTTGACAGCAATTCCCTCATATGGTACGGTATTTGTATACTTTGTCGAAAACGCTAAAGTTTTTCCCACTAGAAAGGTAGGTTTTGTACAATGAGACCAGAAACTATGTGTATTCAAGCAGGCTACGAGCCGAAAAATGGCAGCCCGCGTGCACTCCCGATTTATCAGTCCACAACCTTTACATTTGATTCCACGGAGCATGTCGGTGCGCTGTTTGATCTGACAGCAGATGATGCATTCTATACGCGTCTGGGAAACCCAACTATCGATTGCGTAGAAAAGAAAATCGCCGCACTGGAAGGCGGCGTTGGTGCGCTGTGCACCAGCTCCGGTCAGGCTGCTTCTATGCTTGCCGTCATGAACATTGCGCAGGCAGGCGACCATGTCATTGCCTCTTCTGCGATTTACGGCGGCACGTTTAATCTGCTCGGCGTCACGCTCAAGAAGTTTGGTGTGGACATCACCTTTGTCGATGGCGATGCTCCGCTGGAAGAATTGCAGAAAGAAATTCGACCGAATACCAAGGCTGTTTTCGGTGAGACCATTGCCAATCCGGCACTGCACGTGCTCGACATCGAAAAGTTTGCCGCTCTGGCACACAACAACGGCATTCCGCTCATCGTAGACAACACCTTTGCCACGCCGATTTTGTGCCGTCCGTTTGACTTCGGTGCAGATATTATCGTACATTCTACCACCAAGTACATGGACGGTCATGCGGTGCAGATGGGCGGTGTCATTGTCGACAGCGGCAAATTTGATTGGGGTGCTTCCAGCAAATTCCCGGGTCTGACGGAGCCTGACGAATCGTATCACGGTCTGCGCTACACAGAATCCTTCGGTGCTGCCGCTTATATCACCAAGGCGCGCGTACAGCTCATGCGCGACATGGGCACCTGTCAGACGCCAATGGGAGCCTTTTTGCTCGACCTCGGCTTACAGACTCTGCCGCTTCGTATTCGTCAGCACAGCAAAAACGCGCTGGAAGTTGCCCAGTTCTTAGAGCAGCAGCCGGATGTAGAATTTATC
>NZ_JBNMHC010000522.1:0-1079 GCF_050872565.1 Butyricicoccus sp.
GTTGTTCGTCTCATTCCCCATGAGATGGACAATGGCTGCTTTTTTATGTGGGAAAGACGCAAGAGCAAGATAGATGAACAAAACGCAGAAATGCGCAATTTCAGCGCAAACTCGCGACAGAAACAAAGACCGAAGCACATGTGCTTCGGTCTTTTGCAGGTTAAAAAATTTCGATGTCATTGGTGGCGAGCACGTTGCCGCTCTGCTGCTGGGTGCGGTAGGTTTTCGGTGTACATCCGACCTTGCGCGTGAATACGTTGATAAAGCTGCTCGCGGAGCCGTAGCCGACTTCGTAGGCGATTTCCGCAACGGATTTTCGGCTGTGTGTCAACAATCGCTGGGCTTTTTCCAAGCGGGTGTTGATGATATATTCGGATGGAGAATAGCCGGTCTGCTTTTTAAATAGATGCGATAAATAGTATGGACTGAAGTTTGTCAGCTGAGACAAATCATCCAGCGTGATTGGCTCTCCGACATGCGCGAGGATGTAGCGGATCGCTTCGCTGATCGGCGCGTTCTCTTCAATAGGCGGGACGGCGGACAGCGAAAGCTTGTATAAAAGTTGCGTAATCCACGTAGAAATGTATAAAGGCGGCTGCACGGTGCCTTTTTCGTGCATGAGAGCGGTTTCGTACAGCTCTTTGCCGATTTCCATGTTTTCGTCCTGACGGAATATAGGGCTGCCGTTTAATTCGATGACATAATCGACCAGCGCGTGAGAATTGCCGCCGTCAAAATGGATGTAGACAAACTCCGTGCCGTCGTGCGAACGATAGTAATGTGGATTGACGCAGTCGAGCAGTAATACATCGCCTTTATGAATCGTATAGGACTTGTGCTTATATTTGACATCCATCTCACCGTTGCGCACGAATAGCAGCAGGGCTTCCGGATAGCTGTCTCGATCCATATAGTATTGTCCGGTACAGTAGTAGTGGCCGCACCAAGTCATATAGATCAGGTTCTTTCTCGCAAATTCCGACGGCTGAAACGTCGAGCAATGGGATTGCGGGAGAATGCCTGGATCAACACTTTTCATTTTTTTACACCTCTATTTCTTTGAAAGCAAATACGATGAA
>NZ_JBNMHC010000523.1:0-1075 GCF_050872565.1 Butyricicoccus sp.
CGTCTTGCAGGCAAAACCGACAGTCCAAGCCGGACCGCCGCTGACGATTTCCGGTATTACCGTTCCGGCAAATGGCAATGCAGAGATTGTCTATGAGACCAAGCTCACACCGCAGGCACCGTTAGGTGTGGAAGCCTATATCACGAATACAGCAACGATCACCGGAGATGGCATCACAGCTATTACAGCGCAGGAGACCGTCAATGCCCAGTCGACACCGGTACTGTCTATTGTCAAAACGGTAGCGCCGGTACCTGTAGCGGAGAAGGGACAGCTGACGTATACGTTTGAAATTCGCAATACAGGTAATGTGCCGGTGACTGCGGCGGATACAGCGGCAATTACGGATACCTTTGATCCGATTCTCAACAACTTGACGGTGACATTTAACGGCGCGACTTGGACGCAAGGCACCGACTACACCTATGATGCGGCGGGGAATTTTGCCACTGCCGATGGAAAGGTCGTTGTAGACGCTGCAACGTATGCGCAGGATGCCCAGACCGGCGCATGGATCGTTACACCGGGCACAAGTACGTTGATTGTATCCGGTACCATCGCATAGACAACGCGTAGATAAAAAGAGAAAGCTGTCGTTCTGACAGCTTTCTTGTCTTATACGGCAAACACAGCACATAAACTCAGCATCATTGGCATGGTAATTGCCGAGAGCAGAGTAGAAAAGGCAATCATGCGTCCGGAATAGCGGTAATTCGTGCCGTACAGCTGAGCAAACATTGAAGATGCCACAGCACACGGCGTTGCGATGCTGATAATCAGCACATTGGCGACATCGCTGTCGATGCCGAGTATCCACATGATGAGAATCGTCAAGAAGGGAATGACGAGCAGACGGAACAGGCAGACCAAATACATGGAACGATCTTTGAGCACGTCGAGCAGATTGCTTTGTGCGAGATATACGCCGAGAACGATCATTGCCAATGGGGTATTTAAGTTGCCCAAAAAAGTAATTGGCTCATCCAAGACGGCGGGCAGTGTTGTAGATGTCAAAAAGATAGCGAGTCCAATGAAAAATCCAATCGTGCCGGGATTTAACAGGATTTTCTGCCAG
>NZ_JBNMHC010000524.1:0-1071 GCF_050872565.1 Butyricicoccus sp.
AACACGGTTCCGTCCGTATTTCCTCAAGGATTATATCATAGCCTGCCATAGAATGCAAGCGTTTTCTCATAGATTGAGCCAAATTGTCTGACGACTGCTGAGGAAATACAGAGCACAGCCCGTGACCGGCTTGCCAAACACGGTTTCCGCCGCACGTTTATAGGCAGACAGCTGGGCGCGATAGGTTTCTGCTCGCTGCGCGGCAAATTGTTTGGACACGCGGTCGGTCTTGAAGTCGATAACCGTCAATCCCTGTTCGGTCTCCAATAGGCAGTCAATGACGCCCTGCATGAGCAGCTGTTCGTCAAATCCCTTGGCCTCTTCGTAATAGTCCTGTGCCGGAACCAAAATTGAGAACTTAAACTCCCGCCGCACCGTTGCCCGTCCAAACTGTGCGTACAAATCCGAGGAGAAAAACGCCTCTATTTGTCTCAAGTCAATCGCATCTGCCTGCTCTGGGCTGAGAATGCGCTTGTCACGCAACCGCATCAGCTCTTGTGCTCTGCCCTCTGCGGTTTCGCACCGCGCGAAATCACAGAACTGTAAAAACAAGTGATGTGCCGTGCCGATCTCTGACGGCGTCAGACCTCGCGCTTCCCGCTCAAAGAACGGACGGCGCAATTCTGCCTGCTGTTTTGGCGCTTCTGTCTGCTCTCCCGCCTCTGCCGCCTGAAATGACGCTGTAATGGCAGTCGCTGTCAGCTTGGACGGCAGGTCACGCAGGACATCCGCCGCATACAGCTTCAGCTCCGGCGCCTGTATTTCTTCCTGTTCCACAAACTGACCGTTTTCCTGTTCTGTCTGCTCGTCATCCTGTCTCTGATACGGAATCATACGGACGGTAAAGCAGTCCGGCGCGTTGGTATCCAGTGCAGGCAATCGGTGCAGCAGCTCACGCAGCGGCAGTGCCTGCGGATGCCGGAGCAGTGAAACCGCCATCCACAGTGCGTATTGATTGGCACCGGACAACGCATACGGCGGAATCGGATCTAAGACAGAAATCGCCGCCCATTTTTCCAGCTTGCTCTGTACGTCACGCATGGCCGCTGTGCAGATGAGTTTTTCTTTGGC
>NZ_JBNMHC010000525.1:0-1068 GCF_050872565.1 Butyricicoccus sp.
ACCCTGCCGTTTACCGATGTCAACAAGAGCGATTGGTTCTACGACGCAGTAGAATATACCTATCAGAACAAGCTGTTTGCTGGTATCAACGCGACAACATTTGCTCCAAACATGCCGATGTCCCGCGCGATGCTCGTTCAGGTATTGTATAACATGGCAGGTCAGCCGGAAGTCACTGGTACCACTCCTTTTCAGGATGTCGGCAACGCATGGTACAAAAACGCTGTGACTTGGGCTTCGCAGAACGGTTTGGTCTTTGGCACCAGCAAGAATACCTTCTCTCCAGAGCGCGATGTCACCCGCGAACAGACTGCTATCATCTTGCAGCGGTATATGAAGACAATCGGAAAAGACACCTCTGCTTCGGCAGACCTCAGCCAGTATCCAGATGCCGCTTCGGTGTCCCCTTGGGCACAGGATGCAATGCAGTGGGCTGTCGGCAGCGGATTGATTGCCGGTGTCAAGAATGGCAGCATGGAAGGATAAAAATTATGCAAATACAAACCGGTTTTCGTAAACAGCTTCTGCTCGTCATCTTTGCTGCGGTTATCGCCGTTTGCTTTTATATGATTTCTCAAGTTCATCGTGTGCCGTTAATGGAAAATAGCGGACGCAGCTTTGTCAAAGCACAGGTCGTTTCTATTGTCCAAGACCATGAGCAATCCGGCGATGTGTATATCGGAGATCAACTCGTACAGCTCCAGCTATTGAGCGGAGATCACACAGGTGAAACGGTAGAAGCCACCAGCTCGTCTGCGTATTTATACGGCGTGCACTGCACAGTTGGCATGAAAGTCATAGCCATCGTCAGTGAGTCCAACGGAGAACTTGTCACTTCTGTTTACGGCTACAACCGTGCTTCGGCACTGTATGCCATCGTCGCCCTGTTCTTACTCTCTATTCTGGTCATCGGCGGAAAACGCGGATTGTATTCCGTCATCAGTCTAGTCTTTACGTTTATCAGTATTCTTTGGTTCTTCCTGCCTGCGATTTATCGCAGCTGGTCTCCCATTTTAGCTGCCATTGTTGTGGTTGTTCTGACTACATTGGTTACAATGTATCTGGTCG
>NZ_JBNMHC010000526.1:0-1060 GCF_050872565.1 Butyricicoccus sp.
CACAGATATTGCGATGATCGCCGCTGGCAGCAAACATGCGCTGGCGATTGACACCAATGGTTCGCTGTATGTCTGGGGCAGAAATAAAAACGGTGCACTGGGTATTGCGGATTCCGCCTGTGATAAGAAGGACGAGGAAGGTTATGCCTGTATGTCTGCGCCGTATAAGCTGATGGACAATGTCGCGTACATTGACGCGGGCGAGGACTATTCGATGGCGATTACCACGGATGGTATGCTGTATGCATGGGGCTATGATGAAGACGGTCAGCTGGGACTTGCCAAGACCGACAGCACCAACAGCAAGGGCGAGGCATATCAGTCCAAACCGGCAAAGGTCATGGACAGCGTCAAGATGGTATCGTGCGGTGCCAAGTACATGGCGTTTGCGCTGAAGGAAAACGGAGATTTGTACGGCTGGGGAACTAACAGCGTCGGCTCGCTGGGAACCAAGACCGTTGATGATACCGCGCGTCAAGTGCAGACCACGCCGAAAAAACTCATGAGTGATGTCGCTTATGTCGATGCCGGATCGGCACATACCGCGGTACTCACGACAAACGGAGATCTGTATACCTTTGGTGTCAATAACTATCATCAGATTGGCATCAAGTTTGGTGACGGCACGTATGCGATTGGCGAAGAGACGATTTATTATCAGCTCAAGCCGCGCAAGCTCGCAGAAAATGTAGAGGCTGTCGCGGCAGGTGGATTCAATACGCTGTATCGTTCTAAAGATGGCGTGCTGCGCTCCGTGGGATGCAATCTGTACAAACAGCTCGGCATTGGCTCAGACGAGACAGATGTCAAGACACCGACAGCTGTGTATTTGAAAAATTAAGGATAGAAAGCTGAAAGCGCCCGCTCCGGAATGCCGGAACGGGCGCTGTTTTTGTGCTTGTTCTCACATCACGCGATTTCTCTCGTAGAGATAGAAACCGATGCTTTGCAGTGCCAGACAGATGGCAGCTAAGACGAACAGGAAGAAAAAGCTATGGGTGGAGCCTAATGCGGTGCTTGCGGTGTAATCCAGCGTGGTATTGCGCGTCTGCGCGAAGGC
>NZ_JBNMHC010000527.1:0-1054 GCF_050872565.1 Butyricicoccus sp.
ATTGCCGGAATTAGAGCGAGAGGCACAGCGGGCAGAACAAGCCTATCATGCGGCAGACCGCAAGGCTGCTGCGATAGAAGCGGAGGCTCAGACCGTTCAGAGTACGTTGCCGATGCGCAATCTTGCTGGCATCGAGGCAAAGCTGCACGAGAAGCAGGAAACGTATGATGCGCTGCATCAGCATATCGACAAGGTAAAAAATGACTGGGAGAGCCATCAGCGCAAGTTGAGTAGTGCGGTCGAAGTATATCGCTCTGCCTGCGCGCAAGAGCAGCAGCAACAGCAGCTGGCAAAGACTGCACAAAAAGCATGGAAAGATGCCGTTCACACGGCTGGCTTTGCGAGCGGAGAAGCCTATCGGGCGGCTCTGCTGGCACCAGAGGCGTTTCGGCGTGCAGAACAACAATGCCAAGCGTTCTCTCAGCAATTGACGACTGCGCGCTCGATGGAGCGGGAATATGCTGCCGCTGTCCCGGATGGAGAGCCGCAAGATATAGAACAATTAAGACAGCAGCGGGAACAGGCAGAGCACATATGCCAAGAGAAAGAACGGCTTCGCACACAATGTGCTGCGCGAAGGGAAAACAATCAAGCTGTGCTGTCACGGATTGAGCGAATGCAGAACGAACTGGAACAGCTGGAACAGCAGACAGCCGCTCTGCGCGAGCTGTCTCAGACGGCAAACGGCGAACTGGCAGGCAAACAAAAGCTTATGCTGGAACAGTATGTACAGGCGGCTTATTTTGAGCGCGTGTTGCAGCGAGCCAATCTGCGCCTGCGCGATATGACGCAAGGACGCTATGAAATGCATCGGCGCAAAACAGCAGAGAATCATCGCAGCCAGTCTGGATTAGACATTGATGTCATGGATTATTACACGGGCAAGCGGCGTTCCGTCAAAACATTGTCCGGCGGAGAATCTTTTCTCGGCGCATTGGCGTTGGCACTTGGCATGTCGGATGTGATTCAGAGCTATGCGGGCGGCGTGCTGGTAGAGACTGTTTTCTTGGACGAAGGTTTTGGTACGCTGGACAGTGCGGCGTTGGAACAGGCA
>NZ_JBNMHC010000528.1:0-1045 GCF_050872565.1 Butyricicoccus sp.
ACGATCTATCACAGGGAGGAATTTTAATGGCAGGAACGCTTTATTTGGTGGCAACACCGATTGGAAACCTGGAGGATCTCACGTATCGTGCGGTTCGGATTCTCGGTGAAGTGGATTTTGTCGCAGCGGAAGATACCCGTGTCAGCGGCAAGCTGCTGCATTATTTGGAAATCAGCAAACCGCTGGTCAGCTATCATGAACATAACAAAAAACAGCGCGGACCGGAGCTGGTTGCGCGCATCTTGGCAGGTGAGACCTGTGCGTTAGTCACAGACGCCGGTATGCCGGCAATCAGTGACCCAGGCGAAGATTTGGCGAATTTGTGCCATGAGGCGGGAATCTCTGTCATTCCGGTGCCGGGTGCCTGCGCCGCAGTCAGTGCCTTGGCACAGAGCGGCTTGCCGTCTGGAAAATGGTGCTTTGAGGGCTTTTTGCCGACAAACAGCAAGCAGAGAAAAGAACGGCTCGCCGTGCTCAAACAGGAAACACGGACATGTATTGTCTATGAAGCGCCGCACCGCCTGCGGGCGACGATGCAGGAGCTGGCACAGCAGCTGGGAGACCGCCGCGTGAGCATTTCCCGCGAGCTGACCAAGCTGCATGAAGAATGCCTGCGTATGACCCTGCCGGAAGCGGCGGCATATTATCAGGAGACTGAACCGCGCGGTGAGTTCGTCCTTGTCATTGAAGGTGCGTCTGACCATCCGGAACAGCGGGCAGCCGATCAGATGGAACAGGCCATCGCGCTGACGGAGGAATTGACAGCAGCCGGTCTGACCCTGCGCGACGCCGTCAAGCAGGCGGCAAAACAAACCGGTGCCCGCAAAAATCAGCTGTATCAGACCATGCTGGCACGACAGGGAGAATAAAATTCGCACCAGCTTCTTGGCTCCCTCAAAGAGGGAGCCTAAAGCCCTCTCTGTCGCTGCGCGACATCTCTCCCGGAGGGAGAGACAAGTTTGGTCTGTGCGTAAATGTAAACCGAAAGCACCAGTTCCGGAAAATTCCGGTTCTGGTGTTTTCTTGTGTGTATTAGTTTGGTTTC
>NZ_JBNMHC010000529.1:0-1044 GCF_050872565.1 Butyricicoccus sp.
AACACGGTTCCGTCCGTATTTCCTCAAGGATTATATCATAGCCTGCCATAGAATGCAAGCGTTTTCTCATAGATTGAGCCAAATTGTCTGACGACTGCTGAGGAAATACAGAGCACAGCCCGTGACCGGCTTGCCAAACACAGTTTCCGCCGCCCGTTTATAGGCAGACAGCTGCGCGCGATAGGTTTCTGCTCGCTGCGCGGCAAATTGTTTGGACACGCGGTCGGTCTTAAAATCGATAACCGTCAATCCCTGTTCGGTCTCCAACAGGCAGTCAATGACGCCCTGCATGAGCAGCTGTTCGTCAAATCCCTTGGCCTCTTCGTAATAGTCCTGTGCCGGAACCAAAAGTGAGAATTTAAACTCCCGCCGCACCGTTGCCTGTCCAAATTGTGCGTACAAATCCGAGGAGAAAAACGCCTCTATTTGTCTCAAGTCAATCGCGTCTGCCTGTTCTGGACTGAGAATGCGCTTGTCGCGCAACCGCATCAGCTCTTGTGCTCTGCCCTCTGCGGTTTCGCACCGCGCGAAATCACAGAACTGTAAAAACAAATGATGTGCCGTGCCGATCTCTGACGGCGTCAGACCGCGCGCTTCCCGCTCAAAGAACGGACGGCGCAGTTCTGCCTGCTGTTTTGGCGCTTCTGTCTGCTCTCCCGCCTCTGCCGCCTGAAATGACGCTGTAATGGCAGTCGCTGTCAGCTTGGACGGCAGATCACGCAGGACATCCGCCGCATATGGCTTCAGCTCCGGCGCCTGTATGTCCTCTTGCTCCACAAACTGACCGGTTTCCTGTTCTGGCTGCTCGTCATCCTGTCTCTGATACGGAATCATGCGGACGGTAAAGCAGTCCGGCGCGCTGGTATCCAGTGCAGGCAATCGGTGCAGCAGCTCACGCAGCGGCAGTGCCTGCGGATGCCGGAGCAGTGGAACCGCCATCCACAGTGCGTATTGATTGGCACCGGACAACGCATACGGCGGAATCGGATCTAAGACAGAAATCGCCGCCCATTTTTCCAGCTTGCTCTGTACGTCACGCATGGC
>NZ_JBNMHC010000530.1:0-1043 GCF_050872565.1 Butyricicoccus sp.
ATACGCTCGTTTTGGCAAGGTCTCTTCGGAGCCGCCAAGCAAAGCGCCTTCATGACTCTTTTTGATGCTGCTCCAACGGCTGTGTCCGCTGTTGACTTCTGCAGTTGTTTTTTGCAGCAGCTGAGATAAATCTACAGGGCCAAATAAGTCACAGCACGCCTGAATATCAGAGGAGTATGCGCTCCATTCCTCGGATTCTCCCAAATCGTTATTCATGGCGGCCATCGAGGCGAGATACCCGCCTGCTGATCGGCCAATCATACCGATGCGATTGGGATCAATGTGATATTGCTCTGCATGGGCGCGAAGGAATCGCACGGCTGTCTTGACATCAATGAGCTGCGCGGGATAATGCGCTTGTGCGCTGCTGCGATAGTACATAGATACCAGCGCAAAGCCGCGTTCTGCGAGAAACTGCATTTCTGCAATGCTTTGATTTTTGTCTGTGCCGCGCCATGCACCGCCGGGTACCCAGATGATGGCGGGAAGCGGCTCGGCCGGAGCGTCTGTGGTCAGTCCGGAAGCCAGACGCATTTCCTGATTACCATAGTGCAGCAGGATAGATGATTTCAGCTCTAATATCGAACCATCCGGCTGCTTGGCATGAGAATATACAATGTTATCCAGCAGCGTAAGCGTGCTGCGCTGGATACGCGGATGAATGACGGTTTTCATATAATATAAACTTCCTTCTTTTTTGTTCGTTATCTATGATAATATGATGCTGCGCGCTTGTCAAAGAAAAGATTTTCTTGAAAAATACAGCAATTATCGGTAAAATGAAACAAGAAGCTGGAGTAAAGGAAGGGGCGTAACATGGAAATCCTAGATGTATATGATATACACCGCGTGCCGACGGGACGTACCTTTGTGCGCGGTACCAAACCGGAAAATGGATATTATCTGGTGGCACAGGTGATTGTTTTTAATACCAAGGGTCAGATGCTCATTCAGCAGCGACAGGCAAATAAGGTTGGCTGGCCGAACCGATGGGATGTATCCGCAGGCGGCAGTGTGCAGGCGGGAGAGACAAGCCAGCAGGC
>NZ_JBNMHC010000531.1:0-1043 GCF_050872565.1 Butyricicoccus sp.
ATGTTCCTCGCCAATTATGTGTACGAGAAGGAAGGCAGCAAGCATAAGGCAGTCATGCGTCAGAAGGGATTCCCGAAAGAAAAGATGTTTGGCTGGGACGATGTAGGACATCTGTTCAAGGGACATTATATTCTCATGCATTCGGTCATTTACCGCACACAGATGCTGCACGATTGCGGCTTGCAGCTGCCAGAGCATACCTTCTATGTCGACAATATTTACGTATATAAGCCGCTGCCGTATGTCAAGAACATGTATTACATGGATGTAGATTTGTATCGGTATTATATCGGACGAGAGGATCAGTCGGTGAACGAGCAGACCATGATTCGCCGCATTGACCAGCAGATTCGCGTCAATAAGATTATGTTCGCCGATGTCAATCTGTTGGCAGTCAAGGACAAAAAGTGCCGCAGATACATGTTCAACTATTTGGAGATCGTCACGACGATTACGGTCACGCTGGCGATTTTGTCCGGTACAAAAGAAAACCTGCACAAGCGGGATGAGCTGTGGGAGTACATGAAACAGACGGATAGACAGCTGTATAACAAGCTGCATCACAGCGTCATCAGCAGATATATGAATCTGCCGGGCAGACCGGGACGATTCTTAGGCAAGCTGGCATATCGGATTTCTCGAAAAGTATACGGATTTAACTAAACAAGTGAGTAAAAAGTGTCTCTGAGAGCATTCAGAGACACTTTTGGTATTTATTTCCAAGAAATGCACAAGATTTCCTTCTAACAGAAGAGAAGTTGACAAGCTGTTTTGATATGCATATAATGGAATCTGTGTAAAAATTCAAAAGATTGGTGGAAGACAAATACATGAGTAATTTGAAAATTGGTCTGCCCCGCGCCATGCTGTACCATCGGTACTCGATGCTGTGGACGGTATTTTTTCAGCAGCTGGGCGCAGAAGTCGTGACCAGTCGTCCGACAGATAAAGAAATTTTGGATCAGGGCACCGCACTGTGTGTGGATGAAGCCTGTCTGTCCGAAAAAATTTATCTGGGACATGTCAGAGCACTGGTCGGCAAG
>NZ_JBNMHC010000532.1:0-1035 GCF_050872565.1 Butyricicoccus sp.
ATATTCTTTTTGCACGGCGGCGAGCTTGGTGAGCAGAGGAATGAGATCCTGTTCTCCGTGAATAGCCAAACCGGACTGCTCCCCAGCGATCTGATAGAAAATCTCCTGCGGAATGCGCATTTCCAGCCGCACACTGCCGGTGCCCAGTTCCATCGAGAGAACCTGTGCATCGGATACATATTCGGTCTGCGCCAACGCCTGGGCACAGGCTTTCATGCCGCGCATTCGATCTATATGGCTTGCCTGCGTGCGGATGCCGTCATAAACGGCTTCTTTGACGCGATGACCGGAGGGAAGTGTGTTGACCCATGGCGGCAGAACAATGCCGACTTCGCGCACGGGAAATTCATACAACACTGCTTTGAGCACAGCACCCATTTCTTCCGTGTCCATGTTCATGCAGTCTGCGGCAATGGCGGTGACGTCATAGGAATCGGAAATTTGCTGACAGATGCGCTGGGCATCGGCATCATTTGGCTGCATGGAATTGACGAGAACGAGAAAGGGCTTGTGCAGACTCTTCAGCTCCCGAATGACGCGATCCTCTGCATCCAGATAGGCTTCGCGCGGAAAATCCGTCACAGAACCGTCTGTCGTGACCACCAGACCGATGGTTGAGTGGTCAGAAATGACCTTTCTCGTGCCCAATTCGGCGGCTTGCGCCATAGGAATGGGCGTATCACTCCATGGCGTGGATACCATGCGCGGGGCATCCTCTTCGCTTTGACCCAAAGCACCGTCAATGAGATACCCAACACAATCGACCAGTCGAATCTTGCATGTCCCATCATCATCCAGTGCGATTTCGGCAGCTTCTTCTGGCACAAATTTCGGCTCGGCGGTCATGATTGTCCGACCGGAGCCGGACTGCGGCAGTTCATCTTTGGCGCGTTCACGCCGGTATACGTTGTCGATGCCGGGCAGCACAAGCGTTTCCATGAATCGCTTGATGAGCGTGGATTTTCCCGTCCGAACCGGCCCGACAACGCCGATATAAATGGTGCCGCCGGTGCGGCGGCTAATATCTTCGTATAG
>NZ_JBNMHC010000533.1:0-1030 GCF_050872565.1 Butyricicoccus sp.
CTCAATGTACGCCTCACAGCCAACATCTTCGCCGGACAGTGCGCGATAGGACACAACGGTATCCATAATCGGCTTCAAGTTCGGGTTGATAATCGGCAGATCCAAGCCGCACCACATCGCCTGTGTCAGGAAATTGGTTGTGATATTATTTCGCTCCGGCAGACCAAACGAAATGTTGCTGACCCCCAGCACGCAATGCAGTCCCAGCTTTTCATGTACCATGCGGACAGCCTTGAGGGTCTCCACTGCCTGCTCCTGCTGGGCAGAAATCGTCAGCGTCAGGCAGTCAATCAGCACATCTTCCTTCGGAATACCGTGCTGCATGGCTTCCTGCATGATCTTTTCCGCCATGTCAAACCGCGCCTGTGCCGTCTGCGGAATACCGGATTTATCCATCGTCAAGCCGACTACTGCCGCGCCATACTTCTTGACAATCGGCAAAATCGTATCCAGCTTATCCTGCTCTGCATTGACCGAGTTGACAATCGCACGGCCGCTGCACGCGCGCAGACCGGCCTCAATCGCCGCCGGATCCGACGAGTCAATTTGCAGCGGCAGAGAAACGACACTCTGCACTGCCTTGACTACAGCCGTCATCATTTCCGCCTCATCAATGCCCGGCAGACCTACGTTAATATCCAAAATGTCTGCACCGGCGTCCTGCTGTTCAATCGCGCGCTCCATAATATAATTGAAGTCACGCTCTCGCAGTGCCTGCTGGAAGCGTTTTTTGCCGGTCGGATTGATGCGTTCACCAATGACACGCACGCCGCCAAAATCCGTCATATGGCTCGCAGAGCACACGCCGCGCTTGCGCACCGGACGAATATCTTCTTTGGCATCCGGCAGTGCTGCCAATGCCGCGATAAAGTCCGGCGTTGTTCCGCAACAGCCGCCCAAAATCGAGACACCCAGCTCCGGGAATTTTGCCATCTGTCTGCCAAATTCCGCCGCATCCATATCATATCCACCGGTTGCCGGATCCGGCAGACCGGCATTCGGCTTGACAATCAACGGCTTGTCCGTCCAC
>NZ_JBNMHC010000534.1:0-1029 GCF_050872565.1 Butyricicoccus sp.
AAGTTTTCCAGCGGCAGTGTGCCATCTGCAATGCCCTTGACAAACGGGTGCTCATTGTACTTGTCCCACAGATCAATAATGCTGTTATACAAACGCTCAGATACCTTCATAATATAACTCCTTCTTCTCTTTTACAGACAAATCATACCTGCCGCCATGAGTCCGATACAAATCACAGCAAAGCAAATATCTCCTGCATGAACGCGTGTGGTAATCACAAAGGTGCGAGTTCCATCGCCGTCAAATCCTTTGGATTCCATCGCCATTGCTACATTTTCCGACCAACGGATGCCATTGACCAGTGTGTTGAACAGCGGGCCAATCGGCAGTAAGCCGGTGCTCTTTTTTCTTGCTCGATACGCAAGATTGACTTCATCCCATTCCCGGCGCAGTGTCGGAACCAGATTCACTGCCGCCAACACGCCGTAAGCAAATTTCGGCTTGACATGCGCTTGATGCATCAGCGACATGATGAATTCTTTTTGGTCTGTCGAAAGGGCAAACAACATACCCATACCGACATACGCGAGAATGCGCGTGCTGAGCAGCAGCGCAGAACCCATAGATGCCACGTCATAAATAGATGCCGAGTCTCCCGCACTTTTTCCGTATGACATACCGGATACAAATACAGCACCCGCCAGCACAATGACCGGAACAAACGTCTTGACAAGCGATGACACTTTACAGTTGGACAGCACAATGAGTGCTGCCAGCGTCACCAGCCACACGGCAACATTCAATTTCCACGAGCTTGTCAGCGCCATTAAAATGCCGCAGACCAAAATCGTAATGACTTTGACAAAGGGATTGATTTTTTCCAAAACGGTCGGTCTCATCGATTCGTGTCCTCCCGTATCAGTTTTTTTCCTCGCATCTGATAGCGAACGTCCGCATAGGCCTGCGCCAAACCGCGGTCATGCGTCGTCATAATCACCGTCAGACCGTCTTCTTTGACACGCGCACAAACCTGATCCATCAGTGCCCGTGCCGAGCGATAATCCTGTCCATATGTCGGCTCATCCAGCA
>NZ_JBNMHC010000535.1:0-1022 GCF_050872565.1 Butyricicoccus sp.
ACTCAAGGAAGCACAGGATCTCGGCTATGCAGAAGCCAATCCGGCAGCAGATGTCGAGGGCATTGATGCCTGCCGCAAGGTGTGCATTCTGGCGGACATCGCATATGGGGATAATGTCGCTCCGGAAAAGGTAGAGACCGAAGGCATCACCGCAATCACCTTGCAGGATGTAGCCTATGCTGAGCAGGCAAACAGCGTGGTCAAGCTGCTGGGCAGAACTGTTTTGCAGGAGGATGGCACCTTTTATGCGTTTGTCGCACCGCATTTTGTCGAGAAGACTAGCCCGCTCGCTTGCGTTACCGGCGTGTTCAACGGCATTCTCGTGACCGGCGATATGCTGGGCGATGCGATGTTCTATGGTCAGGGCGCAGGCAAGCTCGCAACCGCTTCCGCTGTTGTGGCAGATGTCATTGACTGTGCCGTACACAAGAACAAGCGCCGCAAGATTGGTTGGGGCGACGGCAGCAAAAATCTCGTTCGTTCGCTTGACACCTTTGCTTCTAACTGGTATATTCGCGTGCAGGGAGCTGATGCTGCGGACAAGCTGGCACAGGCATTCCCGAACAGCAAGGCACTGGAGCCGGTGCAGGCAGACGAAGCAGCTGTTCTGACCGATGTTCTGACCACGGCTGAAATGAATGAAAAGAAAGCACAGCTCGGCAATGTTCTGGGCTGCATGAGGGTGCTGTAATATGATTACTGTAAGAGTACCGGCGACAAGCGCCAATATGGGTCCTGGCTTTGACTCGATTGGCATTGCGCTGAATTTATACAACACATTTTATATGGAAGAGAGCGACCACATCGACATCTCTGCCACACATGGCGAGCACGTGCCAAACGATGAGAGCAATCTGATTTATCAGTGCGCCAAGCGCGTGTATGACATCTGCGGCAAGCCGATGCCGGGTCTCAAGCTCATTGAGGACTGCGATATTCCGCAGACGCGCGGATTGGGTTCGTCCTCTGCGTGCACGGTAGCGGGTCTGATCGGTGCCAATGCCCTGTTGGGCGGTCCGCTG
>NZ_JBNMHC010000536.1:0-1005 GCF_050872565.1 Butyricicoccus sp.
ACCGCTGCGCAAAGCCGTGCGCACCGCCAACGACCTGCCGATTATGAATCCGGACATTGTCACCGCGATTGGCCTTCTCATGTTCTTTGCCACCTTGGAAGTGAGCAAGGGCTTTTTGACGCTGCTGCTGGCGCACATCGCGTTTTGTACGCCGTACGTCATGTTATCTATCACGCCGCGTCTGCGCACGCTGGATCCGAATCTGGCGGACGCCGCGCTGGATCTCGGTGCCAACCCGTGGCAGGCACTGTGGCACGCCATTATTCCGCAGTTGTCTCCGGGTATTTTCGCTGGTGCGCTGATCGCGTTTACCATGTCCTTTGACGACTTCGTCATTTCCTACTTCGTCACGGGCAACGGCGTGCAGAACATCTCGATTTTGGTCTACACGATGTCCAAGCGCGTCAATCCGTCCATCAATGCGATTTCCACGCTGGTTATCGTCATCATCACGGTGGTACTGCTGCTCGTCAATCTCATTCCGCGCATCGCGGAGCGCACGCGCAAAAAGCGCAAGGAGGAACCTGCATCATGAAGCTGAAACAATTGCTCGCTGCCTGCTGTGCAGGTGCCGTGCTGGCCGGTGCACTGACCGGCTGCGGCGGTCCCGGCACGGATTTCGACGGCACCAACAAGTCTTCCGGCAATTCCAACACGCTGAAACTCTATCTGCCGGGCGAATATATCTCGGACTCCGTCATTTCGGATTTTGAGGACGAATACGGCTGTCATGTCATCGTGGAAAACTTTGATTCCAACGAGATGATGTACACCAAGGTCAGCTCCGGCGATTCGTACGATGTGCTCATCCCGTCCGACTATATGATTGAGCGACTGATGAAGGAAAAGCGGCTGCAGAAAATTGACCGCAGCGCTATCACGAACTTTGACCAGCTCGATCCCGCCTGCATCGGCATGGACTTTGACCTGAACAACGAGTATTCTATTCCGTATTTCTGGGGCACTGTCGGTCTGGTGTACAATAAAAAGACGGTCTCCAAGAAA
>NZ_JBNMHC010000537.1:0-1004 GCF_050872565.1 Butyricicoccus sp.
AAGCACTTCGCACGTACCATGGATAAGATGCGTGCTGTCGCTGCTGCTGTCGGCCGCGAAGTCTAAGCAGGAGGACATACATATTATGTATCATCTTTCCCTTCACGGCTCCAATACCGATTCCGACATTTATATCGGTTCTGGTATTTTCTCGCAGACCGCCAAGCACATTGCAGAAAAATTCCAACCAACTCGTATTCACATCGTCACGGATTCTAACGTCGCACCGCTGTATCTCGAACAGCTGCGCGCAGAATTTCCAATCGGAGTCACCACTACGGTGATTCCGGCTGGCGAAGAATATAAAACCTTAGACACGGTTGCCGGCATTTACGCCGACCTGAGCGAGGCAGAATTGACTCGTTCTGATCTGGTCATCGCCTTGGGCGGCGGTGTTGTCGGTGATATTACTGGCTTTACAGCAGCCACCTATCTGCGCGGCATTCATGTATGCCAGATTCCGACCACGCTGCTGGCACAGGTAGATTCCTCTGTCGGCGGCAAGACCGGTGTCGATTTGCCGCAGGGCAAGAATCTTGTCGGTGCGTTTTATCAGCCGGAGCTGGTTATCATTGACACGGACATCCTCTCTTCCCTGCCGGAGCGCATTTTCAACGATGGCATGGCAGAGGTAATCAAATACGGCTGCATCTCCAATACGGACATTCTGGACATGATTGCTCAGCCGGATTTCAAGAGCAATATGGAGCATATTGTCTATGAGTGCGTCCGCATCAAGCGCGATGTTGTCCAGCAGGACGAGCATGATACCGGTCTGCGTATGATTTTGAACTTTGGTCATACCATCGGCCATGGCGCAGAAAAGGTTGGACATTTTACTGAGCTGACGCATGGTCAGGCCGTTGCCATCGGCATGGTGCAGGCAGCAAAGCTTGGAGCCAAGTTGGGAGAGACCGATTACACCCAGCAAATTACGGAAATCTGTCAGGCACACGACTTGCCGACAGAACTGCCATACCCCATCGAAGATGTATACACTGCCA